>NZ_AP018268.1:3365885-3409157 GCF_002368435.1 Kalymmatonema gypsitolerans NIES-4073 | reverse complement strand
TCTTGCGATGAAGCCCTTCGCCTAACAGATTATCAGGATTGGCAAGCTTGGGGTAATCGCGGTATTGCACTCCTCAAATCCCAAGGCTACAAAGCTGCGGTGAAAAATTGGGATGATGGTATCAAGGCGCTTAAACCCCAGACACTCGACTATGAACAAGGCTGCGGCGAGTTGCATCGTTGCAAAGGGGAAACATTGTATAGGTACGGTAAGCAGCAACCAAACCCTTTCCCCGACTGGTTTGAAGCGAAAGCAAGCTATGAACAAGCTTTGAATTTCCTGAGTTTCGAGAAGTTCCGCCTGCGTCACTTGCAAGTATTGGAAGAATGCCTGAAAGTGTGTTCTGCTTTAGGTGACAACCAGACATTCGCGAGACGGTTGGAAGAGGGGACACAGCGGTTAGAACAGTTGGTGCGAGAGTGCGAATTTCAAGGAGAGAAAATTTCCTTAGCGCGGAAATTTGCGGCTTTTGATCAATTGCGGGTAGATATCCGCCTCCAGTCCAACAATATTAACAAGGAAATAGTAGCTTTGGAATTGGCGGAGAAACGTAAAAATACTTGTCTTGCTTGGTTGCGGGAAGGTTGGGACTATCAGCCGCCGAAGTTTCATTACAAGGATATGCAAAAACTGCTTAATCCCAAAACGGCGGCAATTTACTGGCACATCAGCCCTGTTGCTATCACCACTTTTATTATTAAGCATAACCAGCCGCCCAAAGTGTTATCCCCGGTGTCGCATTACCCCACCCCTAACCCCTCCCCGCAAGCGAGGAGGGGAAGAGTGGAAGGGGAGGGGTTGTATTTAGCGCATCTCCACCAACTCCAGCGTTTTGAAGGTTGGATGCAAAAGTGGAAACAAGGTTATCAAGATTACTGCCAAGGAAATTATACAAGTGCAGCGAAAGAAACAGCCCCTTGGCGGCAAGACATGGAAGATATGTTGCTGAATCAACTCCGCGACATCTTAGAAATTCATCGCCTCAGAGACTATCTCAAAGATGTTGACCATTTGATTTTAATTCCCCACCGGGAATTACATCTACTGCCTTTAGATTACCTGTTTCCTGAACGCTTCAATATCACATATTTGCCCAGTTTCCAGATTGGTTTAAAACTTGTAGCCCAGGCGTTTAACCAACCACTCGGAGATGATCCTACAAATATAGTGAATGTGGGAAACAGTGAGTTACCCTTTGCCAATATTGAATCAGTCGCCCTTGCTTCGCTGTATCCAGGTTGTCGTCAGTTGCAAATTCCACCCGTTAAACAAAAAGCGTTAATTGATGCTTTACGAGAGAATACGGGTTTGTTTCATTTTACCGGACATGGCGACCACATACCAGAACAGCCGCGAGAGTCATTTTTGATGTTAGCAGAACCGGATAAATTGACTTTGGGGGATATTGTTGATGATGAAGAATTAGACTTTAGTCAGTATCAATTAATTTGCCTTTCCGCCTGCGAAACTGGAATTACCAGTCAAGAAAGTTTGGTGGATGAATATGTCGGTTTAGTGAGTGGTTTTCTTGCTAAGGGTGCGAACTACGTTGTTAGTACTTTGTGGAGAGTTGATGAACGTTCGACTGCTATATTAATGATTAAATTTTATCAGTTGCTTAAGCAAAAGGAAAGCCCTGCTGCGGCGTTGAAACAAGCAAAGGATTGGCTGCGTCAGTTGACTTATGAAGGTTTAGCAAAGTGGTATTGTGATTTAGCTAAAGATTTGGATGAACTCCTGTGTAGAGAGTACTTGGAAACGGAGGCGCTAATTATAGAAAATGACCCAGATAAGATGACATCTACTAAACCTGTTTATGCCCATCCTTATTATTGGGCTGGTTTTATTTTAACTGGTAAACCTGTGTGAATATAGATCCGCGTCACCCCACCCCTAACCCCTCCCCGCAAGCGAGGAGGGGAAAAATAACACTCGTTTGTGCAAGCCAGGAGGGGAATCATAGCACTTTTGTGAAAATACATCCGCATTACCCCACCCCTAACCCCTTCCCGCAAGCGAGGAGGGGAAAAATAACGCTCGTTTGTGCAAGCCAGGAGGGGAATCATAGCACTTTTGTGAAAATACATCCGCATTACCCCACCCCTAACCCCTCGCCGCAAGCGAGGAGGGGAAAAATAACACTCGTTTGTGCAAGCCAGGAGGGGAATCATAGCACTTTTGTGAAAATACATCCGCGTCACCCCACCCCTAACCCCTCCCCGCAAGCGAGGAGGGGAAAAATAGCACTCGTTTGTGCAAGCCAGGAGGGGAATCATAGCACTTTTGTGAAAATACATCCGCGTCACCCCACCCCTAACCCCTCCCCGCAAGCGAGGAGGGGAAAAATAGCACTCCTTCGTGTAAGCGAGGAGGAAAAAATATCACTCCTTCATGCAAGCGAGGAGGAAAAAATATCACTTTTTCGTGTACGCGAGGAGGGGAATAATAGCCCCCCTCTCTGCTGGCGGAGAGGGGGGTTGGGGGGTGAGGTTCTTTCTTTTAAAACAACCCAGTAAATCTTATGAACCAACTACAAACAGTCACCCTCCGCGCCTTTTTAACAGCTTTGGTAGAATTAGATTCTCCCTTACCACCAGACGTACAACAGGAAATAAACGAAGTTGGTGAAATATTCTCAGATTCACCAAATGCTGCCATTAACCGCTTGTTAGAATTGGCAAAAAACGACCGTATTCAGCAATTTTACCAGGAAGCTCGAATCAATATCCAGAAGCAATATGAAACTCAAGAGCGCAACAAGTACGATAAACCTAGCCAGCAAAATCAACCCACACCCACTCCCTCAGAACATCTGGCAAATATCGCAATTCCGATTTTGAAAGCTTCAGATTCTAGTGCAGAAGCGAAAAAACAAAAATCAGAAATTTTACCAAATAACGCCAAAGATTCTTAATGAGCAAAATAAAGTATCCCACCCTAGATTTATTTGTTTACAACCTTGCAGAGGTATTGGCAAGCAAGATAGAAGATTATTGGGTGACGCTACCGGATAAACTTAAAGAAAAGGGATACTCGACTAAAATCAATGATGAAGATTTACAGCGTCTGCATTTTTGGAACACAATTTCTGCCGCTGTTCAAGGTTTTTACAGTCGGGTGAATTTTGAGGACACAAATTGCCTGCGTTATTGCTGCTCTATTGATGATAAGAAAATTGAATTATCTGAAATTGGATTAAATATAACTCAAATCAAAGATTTAGCGATTCTGCCAGAAGTGGAAGATTTGCCAACATGGAGACTTTCAGACAATGGCTATCTGGGGCAGACTTGGATGATATCAGGATGGACAGATTCAGCTAATACCCCAATTTCTGAAAGTATAGCTCATGAAGCTTACAAAGCATTAATTGGTCAAGAACATCAATATAAACAAGTGGGAGAATTTTTAGGCGCTACAGTCTATGAAATGTGGCGTGGTGAAGGAAGGTGGGATGGAATTGCAAAAGACAGCCATGTGATAATTATTTTCTATCCCGATGAAGCAACATTTGCCAAAGCTGCTAAGTATAACAATGACTGGCGATATTTATTTTATTGTAGACATAAAATACTTTGGGCTTATGAACAGGGAAGAGAACTAAAATTACGGTTATTAGAAAAATATAAACATAGTCTAATAGATATTAATAGTATATCAAATTTATCAAAAAAAGGGTTACAAGAACTCAAAAGCGAATTACAAAAAAATATTAATACTGTATCTAGATACGTGCAAGAAATAAATCTGCTGCAAACTCAACAGCATACAGTTGAAGTGAATTGGCGTAATTACGAAAACAAGCGGTGTAAAGAAGACTTTTTTAAAAATGAGAAATTTATAGAGGAATTTAGCAAGATAGTCAAGGATAAATATCAGGTGCAATTAGAAAAAGACTATCTCAGTCTGAATCCAGGATTAGTCATATTAGAAAACGTAACCGCGACTATTCGCGGGATGGTGGAGATAGAGGAAGCACAGAGAGACCGAAATCTCAACAATACTGTGGCGATCGCAGGTGTTGGATTAGCAACCAGTCAAATAGCATCCTCTATCATTGTTGCCCAAGAAACCCCACCCCAAGACATCCCTTTTTTCCAAACAAATGCGTTTTGGTCGAGCCTTACAACTGGTATAGTTGCTAGCCTGCTCCTCTGGAGTATCCTGCGTTTGTATCGCCTCATTTCTCGCTTTCGCCGCTAAATCCCTGCCTTTGTTGGTGATTCGTTAAAATTAACAATACTACCTGTAAAAATAAAACTTACAGCAATGGTTACTCAGTTGTCACCTTCCAACCAAAAAGATATCATCTATCCCGAAAGCGACGGACAGCCAATAGCAGATAACACCAAGCAGTTTGAATTAATTGTATGGATGAAAGATAATTTAGATCTGCTGTTTGACAATGATCCTAATGTATTTGTTGCTGGAGATTTACTGTGGTATCCCGTTGAGGGTGATAACCGCACCCGTAGAGCGCCTGATGTTATGGTTGTCTTTGGTAGACCAAAAGGAGACCGAGGTTCTTATCTACAGTGGCGAGAAGACAATATTCCCCCACAAGTAGTGTTTGAAATCCTTTCGCCCAGCAATAGCGCCAAAGAGATGATCAGTAAATACAAGTTTTATGAGCGCTATGGCGTGGAAGAATACTACTTGTATGACCCAGATACAGGTGAGTTGACTGGCTGGCTACGCTCTGGTAATGAATTAACAGAAATTGAGCAAATGATAGGTTGGATAAGTCCCCGTCTTGGCATACGCTTTGAATTGTCAGACGGCGAACTTCAGATTTATCGTCCTGATGGACGGCGGTTTCTTACCTATTCGGAACTCGCGCAAGAACAAGAACAAGCTGAAGCTAGGGCAAAACAAGCTGAAGCCAGGGCAGAACAAGCTGAAGCTGAATTACAAGCACTCCGTGCTTTACTTGAACGGAACGCCGACTAAATCAAAGATTCTAATCGGGGATTCTCTCCTGCTGTTACCACGAAGAGCCGCCGTTCTCGGTGGGTATCAGAAACTTTTGCCTTTATACCCCTCCCTGCCATTTCTGCTAGAGAGTTAAGACTCGCAAAGCCTTATGTACGCACTAAGATTTTTACCCAACAGATGCGTTATCGTAACAAGTAATCTCTGTTGGAACTGCCTAATATTAAGTTGTCTAGGTTCTGTTTTCGGTCAGGTCGTGCCGAACAAATGCCGCCGTACCTATTAGTATTGTACCAACTTATTGCGTTTCGCGCTCCCCCACCTAAATCGAAGATTTTAGGTGGGGACTGCGCGAAACAATTGTTCAAAAACAAGGAATTAATCCAGACCAAGTGTGAACGAAATTAATTTAGAAGTCAAACAAGACGGCGATCGCCTAGACCGCTATCTTTCCGAAGAATTACCAAATTTATCGCGATCGCGCATCCAGCAACTTATAGAACAAGGTCACGTCCAACTCAATGGTAAAGTCTGCACATCAAAGAAAATAGCTGTCAAAGCAGGCGATCGCATCTCCTTAAAAATACCAGAAGCGCAACCTCTAGAACTCGAACCAGAAAATATCCCTTTAGATATTCTCTACGAAGACGACCAGATGCTAATTCTCAACAAAAGCGCTGGGTTAGTTGTCCATCCCGCGCCAGGTCATCAAGACGGGACTTTAGTAAACGCTATCTTGGCTCACTGTCCAAATCTACCAGGAATTGGGGGAGTCCAACGTCCAGGAATTGTCCATCGACTCGATAAGGATACAACGGGGGCGATCGCAATTGCCAAAACAGAACTTGCTCATCAACATCTACAAGCTCAATTAAAGGCAAAAACCGCACGACGAGAATACCTTGGCGTTGTCTTCGGTTCACCCAAAACAGAAAGCGGGACTATCGACTTACCTATCGGTCGTCATCCAATTGACCGCAAAAAAATGGCAGTTGTTCCCGTAGAACAGGGCGGACGAGCTGCGGTGACTCACTGGAAAGTCAAAGAACGTTTGGGTAACTACACATTAATGCACTTCCAGCTAGAAACCGGACGCACTCATCAAATTCGCGTTCACAGCGCCCATATAGGTCATCCTATTGTCGGCGACCCTGTTTATAGTTCTGGTCGTTCTGTAGGAGTCAATTTACCTGGTCAAGCACTCCACGCTTGGCGACTCAGGGTACAACATCCAGTATCCGGCGAGTGGATTGAAGTGACAGCACCCCCTCCCCAAACCTTCACAACTCTCCTTGAAGTTCTCCGCCGCAGATTTGCCATCTCTCCCTAAATTGGAAAATGAAAAATTTTTATTCAGCAGCCCGATTACGATGATTTGTTGAGCCAGCTTTGATATTGGCAAATGAGGAACAAAGAATGGCGAATAAAAATTCTTCATTCTTGTTTCCCTTTTGATATCTATAGCCATCCTATTTGATTTATGAAAATCGAAAAGCTGAAATTCCCGACTTCTTTAAGAAGTCGGGAATCTTGTTATACCATTTCACGCTTAGGCCTGATACAAATGATTGCTCTCTAATTCTTTCCCTCAGCAAAGCTGCTCCTTGCTGCCTATTTGTATCAACCTTAAAGTGAAACGGTATTATTCATTGAACAACAATGAATAACAAGATTCCAAAAAATTAATCTCACAATTAAAACACGCCTCAAATCATTTCACTTTATTGTTAGAACATGGCGGGCAAGCAGGCGGAGTGAAATGTATCAGTATTTTCAAACAAAGGGTATCATCTCCAACAGATGCTATCTCTGCAATGACTGCAATATTTCATAGTGAAACAATTGAAGCAGGAGCGATCGCTACACTTATTCAAGCCTTGAGTCATCATCATCCATCTGTGAGAAATACGGCAACTGAAGCTTTAGTCAAGCTAGCACCAGCTACTGTAGAACCACTCATTGCAGCCTTCCGCACTTCTAGCGACCAAGGTTTACAAGCTCACATCATTCACGCTTTAGCCCAAATTGCTGTACCCACAACTTTAGATTTGTTATCTGAAGTTGTAGGTACAGCAGTAGCAAATCACTGCCAAGGCAATGTTCGTCGCATTGCAGCACGCGGACTGGGACGGATAGGTAGTACTACTGACAACCCAGAAATAATGCGCCATGCTGTAGAAAAACTGAGTTGGGCTTTGCTCACTCCTGAAGATTGGGGATTGCGTTATGCAGCTGCGGTTTCTCTACAAGAAATTGCCACACCCGAAGCTTGTGCTTTTTTACAGGTGGCACAAAATCAAGAGTCAGATAAAGTTGTGCGATCTCGGATTACAGTCGCCCTAGAGCAGCTGACATCTTGATCACGGGACAAGGGGACGAATCAATTCAAAATTCAAAATTCAGAATTGAAGAAGAATTCAGAATTCAGAATTCAAGAGCGTGGGGGATTGGTGACCCGCCACTTAGAAAGTTGACCACGCTCATTAAAGATGAGCGTGGGGGACTGAACCGTCTACTCAACCGAGCGTCGTACACTCCCCCCAACCTGGCTGCTGACGACTGAGTTCTGAGTTCTTTTTTGTTCAAAATTTAGAATTTCTCCCCTGCTCCCACTCCCCACTCCCCACTCCCTAGTCCCTAGTCCCTAGTCCCCACTCCCTGCTCCCTCATCTCCCCCTGTCGTAAAGAATTTTAGAAACTAAAAGCTATATTTAGAGCTTCTTTGTTAAGAATTCTTTACACGATTTGGTGTGGTTACAGATGAAATGAGAAACTTCAATATATCGCCGTGTCGAGGTTATTTAAATAATTAAAAAAATATAAATAAGTTCAAATCACGCTTTGGTAAAAATGATTGTAAAGTTTTATTAGCCAAAAAAAGCCCTTTTCTCAGGCACAGCCCTTATATGTAAAGGATTTGAGGCTTTTCTTATTGCTCTATCTCATTTATTCATAATTTGTAACAGATAATGCCCCTATAGCGTTGTATAAACATAAGCTGGAGGGGTTAAATGACAGACAAAAGTTAAACAAGGCAATCAATTCGCAAAGTTTGCCAGTTTCTCATAAAATCACCCCAAGTTCTCATATTTCTCGTTCCTGCTAGGAACACAATCAGAATGTGAGACGAGTTGAGAAACAGTTTTATGTAGTGTCTGTTGTCAACCATTCCAAATTGATAAAACAAAGCCAGTTTTCATCAAGACAGCACTCAACTAAGGAATTAGGAGTCAAATCCATGGCATATGACGTTTTCACCAAAGTAGTTGCTCAAGCCGATTCTAGAGGCGAGTTCCTGAGCAGCGATCAAATTGATGCTTTGGCTAACGTGGTTAAAGACGGCAACAAGCGCTTGGATGTGGTAAACCGCATCACCAGCAATGCTTCCTCTATCGTTACCGACGCTGCTCGCAGCTTGTTTGAAGAGCAACCCCAGTTGATTGCTCCTGGTGGTAACGCTTACACCAACCGTCGCATGGCTGCTTGTTTGCGCGATATGGAAATTATCTTGCGCTATGTTACCTACGCCGTCTTAGCAGGTGACGCTAGTGTTCTAGATGACCGCTGCTTGAACGGCTTGCGCGAAACCTACCAAGCTTTGGGTACTCCTGGTTCTTCCGTAGCAACTGGTGTTCAGAAGATGAAGGAAGCTGCAACCAGTATCGCTAACGATCCTAACGGAATCACCAAAGGCGATTGCAGCCAACTGATCTCTGAAGTTGCTAGCTACTTTGACCGCGCTGCAGCAGCTGTTGCTTAATAGCACTAAAAAAAGCCCAAATCCTAAGACAATAGGTATCTAGGCAAAAAATTACGAAATACTAAGGAGATTTTAGATCATGGTTAAGACACCAATTACTGAAGCAATTGCAGCTGCTGACACTCAAGGTCGTTTCTTAGGTAACACTGAACTGCAAGCTGTTAACGGTCGCTATGAGCGTGCTGCTGCTAGCTTAGAAGCTGCTCGCGGTTTGACTTCAAACGCTCAGCGCCTGATTGACGGTGCAACCCAAGCTGTGTATCAGAAGTTCCCCTACACCACCCAATACAACGGTCCCCAGTACGCCGCTGATTCTCGTGGTAAGTCCAAGTGTGCTCGTGACGTTGGTCACTACCTGCGGATTATCACTTACTCTTTGGTTGCTGGTGGTACTGGCCCATTGGATGAGTACTTAATTGCTGGTTTGGATGAAATCAACCGCTCATTTGAATTGTCCAACAGCTGGTACGTTGAAGCTTTGAAGCACATCAAATCTAACCACGGTTTGTCTGGTCAAGCTGCTAACGAAGCCAACACCTACATTGATTACGCAATCAACGCTCTTAGCTAGATAGCGATCCGGCCCGGAGAGGGGTGCAAGTGCTGGATGGAATCACCTAGCAGTTGAATCTCGCTCCGGGCATTGTTTTATCTTGAGATAGATAAAAAATTTTTATCAAAGCACGCTGTAGATAACAGCCGAGATAGTGCAAATAAATAGGGGGAAATAAAAATGGCGATTACAGCAGCAGCCTCGAGGCTGGGAACAGAGGCTTTTAGCGATGCACCTCGAGTTGAATTGCGCTCTAACGGCAGCAAAGAAGAGATTGAATTGGTGATCCGCGCCGTTTATCGGCAAGTCCTAGGCAATGATTATGTAATGGCATCGGATCGCCTGGTGAGTGCAGAATCACTGCTGCGGGATGGCAACTTGACAGTACGAGAGTTTGTACGTGCTGTTGCTAAGTCAGAACTCTACAAAAACAAGTTTTTCTACAACAGTTTTCAAACTCGATTAATTGAACTCAACTACAAGCACTTGTTGGGTCGTGCTCCTTATGATGAGTCTGAGGTGGTTTATCACTTGGACTTATACCAAAACAAAGGATACGATGCCGAAATAGACTCTTATATTGATTCTGAGGAGTACCAGAACAACTTCGGCGATAACATTGTGCCTTACTATCGCGGTTTTGAGACTCAACCCGGACAAAAAACCGTGGGATTTAATCGGATATTCCGGTTGTATCGGGGTTATGCTAATAGCGATCGCGCTCAAGTTGAAGGCACAAAACCGCGTCTAGCACGTGAGTTGGCAACGAACAGCGCCTCCTCAATTATCGGTCCTTCTGGTAACAACGAAAACTGGAGCTTCCGCGCATCGAGTGATGTTGCTCCTCGGAAAAATTTGGGGAATGCAGTCGGAGTTGGCGATCGCGTCTATCGGCTTGAAGTCACAGGAATTCGTAGTCCTGGTTACCCCAGCGTACGTCGTAGCAGTACCGCTTTCTTTGTGCCTTACGAGCGACTTTCTGATAAACTCCAGCAAATTCAGCGCCAAGGCGGCAAAATTGTCAGCGTGACACCAGCATAGTGAAGCAAAATTTGAGATTTTGGCTCACAGAGCAAGCGCTTCTAAAACCCAAAATCCAAAATTAATTTAGTTGTCTTTAAACTAACACGCTTAGGAGAGATTGGAAAAATGTACGGTCAAACTACAGTTGGTAGTGGTGGCATTTCTACATCTGGTAGCCGGATGTTTCGTTACGAAGTAGTCGGCTTGCGGCAAAACTCAGAAACAGACAAGAATAAGTACGATATCCGCAACAGTGGTAGCGTGTTTATTACAGTACCATACAGCAGGATGAATGAAGAAATGCAGCGTATTACCCGCTTAGGCGGTAGAATCGTCAAAATTGAACCTTTGACCACCGAAAGCGCTGCAGAACAAAACTAATGCGTTGGTAATGATAGAACCGAGTACGGAAGAATTTTCCGGAGAAAATGCACCACCGCTAACAACAGAGCAAGCGCTCGCCAACCTGCAGTCACCAGATACTAGTCTGCGGTATTATGCTGCTTGGTGGCTGGGTAAGTTCCGTGTAAAATCTTCAGAAGCTGTAGACGCCCTAATAGCAGCGTTAGAAGATGAAGATGACAGAACAGAACTTGGAGGTTACCCACTACGACGCAATGCTGCAAGAGCGCTGGGTAAATTAGGCAATGCCAAAGCCGTACCAGGCTTAATTCAGTGCCTAGAATGCTCCGACTTCTACGTGCGAGAAGCAGCCGCCCAGTCTTTGGAAATGTTGCGTGCTCATAGTGCTGTAAGCGCACTGACGCAACTGCTAGATGGGGGTGTAGCAGGTGCGGTGCAAGTACCCGGACGCCCCCACTTAACCCAGCCATATGAAGCGGTGATCAAAGCCTTGGGAGCCATTGGTGCAACTGAGGCTATTCCCCTGATTCAACCTTTTCTAGACCATGCAGTTCCACGGGTGCAATGCGCCGCAGCCAGAGCAATGTACCAACTGACACAAGACCCCATGTACGGGGAGCAATTGGTGAAAATATTGGACAACAGCACTCTGCAATTGCGTCGCGTTGTCGTAGGAGATTTGGGTGCAATAGGGTATATGGGTTCCTCGGATGCGATCGCCAACGCTACGGTAGAAAATAGCTTCAAACTTTTTGCCCTCAAAGGCTTGCTAGAGCATCAACTCAAACAAGAGTTCGATGCATCTCCCCTTTGTGATAACGCCATCAAGGTTATGAACTTGATGGATTCTCTGTTGTAGTCCTTTGTCATTTGTCATTTGTTAGGGAATTTGATAAATGGCAAATGACTCATGACTCATGACCCTTCGGATTCGCCAGTCGCCTAGGTCGGGAAACCCTCCTGCAGCGCTGGCTCACTGATGACTGATGACTAATACCCAACAATTAATTCGCGCCGTTACCGAAGCGGACTCACCTACGAAAATGGTGACGGCAGTACAAAAATTGGCAGCAGCGAAAGATACAGCGGCAATTCCTACCTTAATCGCCGTGTTTGGTTATAACAATCCACCGGCAGCAGTGGCAGCAGTTGCCGGACTGACAGAGTTGGGAGAAGTCGCAGTGCCACAGCTGCTAGGACAAATAGATGATTATAACTATGGCGCACGGGCATACTCGATCAGGGCATTAGCTGCGATCGCTGATCCTCGCGCCTTAGATCTATTGCTTGCAGCCGCCACTACTGACTTTGCCCCCAGTGTTCGGCGTGCTGCTGCCAAGGGACTAGGAAATATATGCTGGCATCAGCTCGATATTTCAGAACGCCACACAGCCCAAAAAAGAGCGCTGTCAGGGTTGCTTGCCATTTCCCAAGATTCCGACTGGTCGATTCGTTATGCTGCTGTTGTTGGTTTGCAAGCCCTAGCGAAAGTACCTGATTTGCACGATCCAATCCGGGCTAGATTTGAGGAAATGCTGGCAACCGATGATGAAAAAGCAGTCCGCGCTCGCGTGCAACTAGCTCAAACAGAGGCGAGCAATGACGTTTCTTTAGTCCGGCAAAGTTTACCATAAAAAAAGGTAAAAGTAAAGATGACAATACCACTGCTTGAATCTACACCAACAACCCAAAATCAGCGTGTCGAAGGCTACGAAGTGCCCAACGAAGATACGCCGACTATCTATCGGTTAGCAGATGCCACTTCAAGCACAGATATTGATGCCATTATCTGGGCAGGATATCGGCAAATTTTTAGCGAACATTTAATTTTAGAAAGGTATCGCCAACCCTTCCTAGAATCTCAACTGCGAAATCGAGCAATTAACGTCCGAGACTTTGTCCGGGGGTTGGGCAAGACCGAAGTTTACCGAGAACTGGTGGGAGAAACTAATTCCAACTACCGTTTGGTTGACATCAGTTTCAAGCGGTTTTTAGGACGCGCTACCTACGGCAAAGACGAGCAGATTGCCTGGTCGATTGTCATTGCGACAAAGGGATTGCATGGTTTTATCGACACACTGGTAGATGGCGAAGAGTACCGCCAGAACTTTGGCGATGACATAGTACCCTTCCAGCGCCGCCGATATAAGGACAGACCTTTTAATTTGGTGAATCCCCGTTACGCTGATTACTGGCGTAATCGTGAGTTGTCACAATACTTAGGAGGTCGTTCCTACTACCAAGTTGCGGTTTCAGGGCAATCAGGAAAAAGGGGAATTGCTCAAGGGATTCCTTCTACCTTTTTAGCAATGGCTGCTAGTATCGCGCCTGGTGGGCTGAATTACCAGCGTACAAGCGACAGCGCCAGAAACTCTATCTCTTCCGTAGAGCTTCCAGAAGCATACAGCTCAACCAAAGCAGCGCAACCAACCGTGAAACCCACAAAAGTTGCCTTGCCTTATCGTTACATTCCTGGAAACAAGACCACCTAAATAGTCATGAGTCATGAGTCATTAGTCATTAGTCATTAGTAAAAAATAAAGGACAAAGGACAAAGGACAAAGGACATAGACGCCCACAGCGTAAAACAAACGATACAGGACAATTAACTATGTCAATCCCTCTACTAGAATACAAACCCAGTTCTCAAAACCAGCGCGTTGAGGGCTACGAAGTACCCAACGAAGATACTCCAAGGAGTTATCGCCTAGAAGACGCGCCTTCTGGTGGCGAAATCCAAGAGCTAATTTGGGCGGCTTATCGCCAAATTTTCAGCGAACACGAAATCTTGAGTTTTTACCGCCAGAAGAATCTGGAATCCCAGCTAAAGAACCGAGCAATTTCTGTGCGGGACTTTATCCGGGGTTTGGCAAAGTCTGAAGCGTTTCGTCGCCTAGTGATAGAGACAAACTCTAACTACCGCGTCGTAGAACTTAGCCTCAAACGACTTTTAGGTCGTGCGCCTTACAATAAAGACGAAGAAATTGCTTGGTCGATTAAAATTGCCACCTTGGGTTTTGGCGGTTTTGTCGATGCTTTATTAGACAGCGAGGAATATCTCACTAACTTTGGTGAGAATACAGTCCCCTACCAACGTCGTCGCTTTAAAGACAGACCCTTTAACCTGGTGACTCCTCGCTATGGCAATTACTGGCGCGATAAGCAAGAAACCGAGCGCTACAAGTGGGGCGACATCAACAACTTCGTGGAAATGGCGAATTCCATCAAGATTAATCAGGTGAAATACACACCAGTTAACACGGCAAACATTCAAATTCCTGACACAACACGCCAGACAAAGCCGCAAGGTGTTCCTGTTTCCATCAGCCCCACTGCAAGTTTCCCGTTGCGGTAGACCAAATGCGGGAAAATAATAAAAGATAAAAGAATGAAGATGTTGAGCAATCAAACCTCTTCTATTTTTCATCTTGTGCTCTTTGTTTAAATAGTTGATAATTTACGAGGAAGAACAGAGCATGGTACTGCCATTACTTGCATACAAACCAAGCAGCCAAAATCATCGCGTCAACAGCTTTGGTAAAGCTGACCAAAATGAAGATACACCCTATATCTACCGTATTGAAGATGTAAGTTCTTACACCGACATTCAAAACATCATTTGGGCGTCTTATCGCCAAATTTTCAGCGAGCATGAGATTCTCAGGTTCAACCGCCAGGTAACTCTGGAATCCCAGCTGAAAAATGGCTCGATTACGGTGCGCGACTTTATCCGTGGTTTAATCAAGTCTGAGGCTTTTTACCGTTTGGTAGTCTCGGTGAATAACAACTACCGTCTCGTAGACATCACCCTCAGACGTTTGTTGGGTCGTTCCTCTTACAACAAGGAAGAAGAAATTGCTTGGTCGATTGTGATTGGCACCAAGGGCTTCGGTGGCTTTGTTGATGCCCTCATCGACAGCGAGGAGTACACTCAAGCTTTTGGGGATAACACTGTGCCTTACCAGCGCAAGCGCTTAGAAGGACGCCCCTTCAACTTGGTCACTCCTCGCTACGGCGAAGACTTCCAAGAAACAGCTGGTACTGTCAACACCGACTGGCGCTTTACGCTGGAGAAATTCTACAGCCGCAAGTACCAAGAACGGCAATTGGCAGAAGGCGATCCACGCAAATACCGCGACTTGGCAACTTCTATCAATCCCAAAGTCAACTACGCTCAACGCGTTTCCGCCTTTGACCTCGATTATCTCAACCTAGTGCCAAACCGTAGCAGACGCTCATAGTATTTCAACTCTGATTCCCTAAAATTTCATACTGGGTCTGGTTACCGCGTTGATGTAACATACAGGTTGACATTTTCTGTTAACTGGGTGTTGCCTTAAGTGGAGACTAGACCCAGTAGTTTTTATACGGGTAGTTTTTATACGGGTAGTTTTTATACGGAACTGCGCTCAAAGATATTACATAGGCGAGCGCCCGTAAGGGCGCTGGCACCTGTACAATCGCCAAAAATCTTTCTTGAATAAGAAATATCAGCGTTTACTAGAGATTTTTGTTTTTAGTAACTTGTTGACAGTGTTCTCAATGATTTTGGTGATTGGGCAAGGAACAGAAGGGAGGCAATGCTCCCAGAGGGCGATCGCTTTCCCTGCCCAATGTAAGTTGTAGCGACGCGCCAACAAATATTCTAGAAAGTGAAAGTGGTGCGCAGTACACCCACTGTTGTTGTGTCGTTTCTACTATCACTTTCAGGATTGAACAGAACAAATGCTCCAGGTGTAATGCTGATATTGTCGCTGACCTTAAAGCGGTAGTAAGCCTCTAAATGGTAAGGAGTACTTCTGCGCTCACCAGGAAGTTTAAACCTGGCATCACCACCGGCATCAGTCACAAAAAGCGGCTGTCCAAAGATAATACCCGCATTGTTACCCTCTTTAAAGACATCTGTGAAATGAAGACCTGCCATCCAACTCGTAAAAGTCGTGGAAGCATCAACGCGACCTGAAGAATCTTCAACGAAGAACGCCGAGCCGTATGTGGAAAAAGCAACCTTCGGAGCAAATCGCCAAGTCAAAGTCCCACCCACCGAGTTAATATTGATGGGTATTCCAGCAGCAACCCCAGGCAATGCCGCCCCAATATCCTTAGCAACTAATCCTGTACCCAGAATATTGATTTCGTGATAACTATGGGCATAGTTAAGACCAATATCTAAACTTTTGCTGGGTTTGAAGGTCAGTTGCGCCGCAGCAATACTACTACCACTAAAAAAGCCTGCTCCCAGTGGCGTACCAGAAACTCCTGGAAGTATATCAGGAGCTTGAGATGGAATGGCTGCATTCACACTGGCGTAAAAGGCTGCTAAGTTCAGTTTGTTCGAGAGATTCCAACTGAAGCCCGCAGCAGATGCCAAACCATAACCAGAAGTCCCTCCACTGAGGCGAACCACAGGGTTATAACCCGCGAACCGAGAAATTGCCTCCTGTCCTTCATTCGCAAAAGGGGTAATTGCGGGAAAAGCATCTGTTGATTCAACTCGAGGAGCAACAAACAAAGTCAGACTGTTAGCGACTGGAAATAAGTAAGCCAGCTTATAAAGCTGAACGTCGTTGGAACCAGTAGAGGATAGGTTCGCAACGTCAACGCCAGGAAATTGGGGTTCAAAACTCAGGCGAGCACTGCTAGCACTTAGAGATTGCAAAGGACCACTTGGTACTAAGCCTAAAGCACCACCAATACTGTTAGTACCGCCCCCTAAGTTATAAGCTTGCAGACCAGTAATCAGTAAGTCTTTACCTGTAAAGCTGGTGGTAAGATTCAACCGCACTCGATCAACCAGGATGGTATTAGGATTATCCCTGTTAGGAGCACCTCCACCAGCGCTAACCACTGAAACAATAGCCTCGCCATTCAGTTTTGTCGTGGTCGAAAACTGATTAGCCTCCAGTTCAGCATTGCGAGCTTCCACAACATCCACACGACCTCGCAGCGTGGCTAGTTCAGCCGCAAATTCTTCTTGTAGTCTCTGAAGCGTGGCTAAATCTTCTTTTCTGACCAAATCAGTTGTTGCGGCAGCAATCAGTTCATTAACGCGATTTAGACAGGCATTCAAACCTGCGGCAAACTCATAGCGAGTCATAGCCCGATTGCCCCGATAGGTCCCATTCGGATACCCAGCAATACAACCGTAGCGCTCAACCAGAGATTGCAGCGCAGCGAAAGCCCAATCTGTTGGCTGCACGTCTGAGAGTTGAGATACAGAAGTTACCTGTTCCTTCGTTGAGTTTGATGACGCTTTTGGGCTGCCAATGCTTTGAGCGTTAATTTGTTGAGATAAAAGTTGGGGTACTTTTGGATGTGAGGCTGAGTCTCTTGTTGAAGAGGCAGATGGAGATGAGGAATTAGGGGAAGCAGCTACGACTAAATTCCGGCTTTGCTGCTCTTGGCTCAACACAGTTAAATTTTGTTTGCTATGAGCATCTGCAATCATAGCTGTTGTGACTCGGTTTTTGGCAGCAACCATCTGAGCTTGGCAATCAGACTCGTGATTGCTAAGCACAAAGCTATTGCAGCTATTTGACTGTGAACTTTCAGCGTTACTCGTCTGAGCAAAATCTTTGGATATGGTAGGGATGCTGTCGTTAGAGGTTGCTAATTTTTCAGCAACTCTGATGGTTGAGCTATCAGTGACCTTTGACAGAGCCGCGATTGCTTTCAAAGGTAACGATCCAGCAAGTAAGCATACAAAACTTACTCCACTAGCTTTTGCTAGTTGAAGTCCTTTCATGACCAGTCCTCACACAATAAACTTTAAGACAATCGACTGTACCCACTCAGGTGGTTTACCACGGCTAATGCAGCCGCTTAACCTATTTGACAGGCATCTCAGCCAGCCAATGTCGATATACATTTCATCATTAATTACGCTGTATCAAATGTTCACACAATTAGCTACCAAATGCAAGGCTTATGAATGCCTTTTTAATAGTGATTACTGAGGAATACCATTGAAACACTGGAAGGTTTTGAAGGCACTGGAAAGCACATAAATAAAAAAAAAGCAATATAAGAAAAATCCAAAAAAACATACACCATCTTGTTGATGGTTTTGGAAGATGAGGTGATTTTACCAAGAAGTTGGGTCTAAAGCCCCGTCCTAAAGGATCGGCTTTTTCTTCGTCTTCAGACTTCTAATCAATTCCCTAAGAACGTCAGTTTTCGTTCGTCCCACCGATTCGCAGTACTCTTCAAGGATCTGAAATTCAAATTCTATGACGCTTGGGTTAGGGAATTTGTAGAGCAGTGGGCTAGTTCGCTTTCTTTATAAAGTCTGTGTTTTCTGAATACAAGCTCTTGGGAAGGGGGGAAAACACACCATTGACTGAACTATCAAACAACAGAACATCGGCAGTTCTAAGATATACCGACATAGTTGAAGAAAGATTGGAATGTGGCGATTAGCTCCCCTTGCCTTTTGGGCCATTGGCTTTGCCACAGAAGCGAATCGCGATTGGGCTGTCTTCGCAGTGCGCTCCGCGCGATCGCCCCGAGCGCAGGTACGGAGTGCCATCGCCAGCTATAGGCGTGCGGACGCGAAGCATGAATCTCAGCATGCTTATTGTAATAAATCTATTGCAAAACATTTTTTTTTGGAAGCGTCTGGAATCGACAGACAAATTCTTGAAGAAATTGTAAGTGAATCGTAAAAATTAAGTAAAAGAGTGAGAGATGTCATTAGTAAGAGTGCGGGAGTTTCAAGTGTTATTACTTTTGTTAACGTAGATCTGTTTCTTCCTACCTACTCAGGCAATTTTTTTTCAAGTATACTGTCAAAGGTAATCCATCATTGGGAAAGTGATGTTTCCTCAATTAGAAACCATGTTATTAATTTATAAAAATTGGTGAATATGACTCAACAACCTAAGGGAGTTTGGATTTGGAATCTGTCAGATATTCGCAGCGACTATCTGGACAAACTTGTAGAACGCAAAGTTCAACGAATTTATCTCAAAGTTTTTGATGGTAAGTTTCAAGGTAAACCTACTTTTTGGGATTGGCAGTGCTCTCCAGAAATTATTCAGGATTTTAAATCTCGTAATATCGAAGTTTATGGTTGGGGATATCACTACGGTACTCCTGACATCGCGAGGCAAGTCGTCAAAGTCAGGCAAGCTCTTAATTGTGGACTGGATGGCTATATCATTGATTTAGAAAAAGAAGTAGAAGACACCAAAACTCACGCAAATGTAGATAAGCTTCTTTCGGCTCTGCGTATGATCGTCAAGGAAGGAACTTTTGGATATACAAGTTTCGGAAATCCTCGACTTCATCCTAATGTTCCTTGGCAAATTTTAGATAAGTATTGCGATATTGCTTTGCCACAAATTTATTTTGAAAAATTCACTTTCAAGCCTACGACTCCAGAAGAAGTTAAAGATTGTTTAGATGCTCATAAGAAGTTAGGCTTGAAAAAACCAATTCTGCCAATTTGGGGTTCGGAAAGTGATACAGCAAAACCCGCAACAGTCGCCGAACTTCAAGATTATTTGAACTACTATCCTGGTTCGTCAATTTGGCGTATTCCTAACGAAGGTGAACGAGGAGAAGCTTGGAATTTAATATATTCTGGCTTTGAACTACCAACACTTAGACGCAACCTTCGTCAAGGAAGAGCAGGAGATGATGTCAAGGCTGTGCAAAAAGTGATGAATGCCAGAGGGTACAATGCAGGCAAAGTAGATGGGGATTTTGGTTCTCAAACCGAAGCTGCTGTCAGAGCATTCCAGACACAAGCAGGTCTTTCCGTAGATGGGGAGGTTGGTAAACTGACTTGGACAGCCCTTGGTGGTAAGTTTGAGGGATGATGGTAACGGGCAGTTTTCAATCTTACTGCCCTGAAATCTCTCCGAGGCACAAGTATAAATCAAGTTATCAGTTTGCTGTACTGTTTTTGAACTGCGATGGCGCTTCCGCGCCCGCCGAAAGCGATTGCGCAAAGCGCACCTGGAGGAGGCGATCGCTTCAAAGTCGTGAATGATTTCCTTGCTGATTTTCTACGAGCAATGAGCGTGGTGATTATTTTAATCTCGTTGTATAAAATTTAGATAGATATCAATTTGAAGTTGTCTTCTTGTGAAGTATTGAATATCATTATTGACTATAAGCAATAAGCAATAAGCATAAACTTTTGCAAATGGATTTTAATAAAGAGAAAGAATATAAAGGCAATATTCTAGTAGTTGATGATACACCTGACAACCTGCGTCTGTTGTCTGCAATGCTCACTGCACAAGGTTATGAAGTTCGTAAAGCCTTGAATGGCAAAATGGCACTGACTGCATGTCAAATGGTTTTGCCTGATGTGATTCTCTTGGATATTAATATGCCAGGGATGGATGGGTATGAAGTATGTCAACAACTCAAGGCTGACGATAGAACTCGTGAAGTTCCAGTGATTTTTATGAGTGCCTTAGATGATGTATTAGATAAGGTAAAAGCCTTTGATGTAGGTGCTGTAGATTATATCACTAAACCTTTTCATGGGGCAGAAGTTGTCTTGCGAATTGAAAACCAAATTCATTTACGTCTGTTACAAATTAAACTTCAAGAAAAGAATTTTTTGTTGCAAAATGCTCTTGACGATTTAAAAGCTGCTCAGGTGAAACAGATTCAAAACGAGAAGATGGCAGCATTAGGGCAGTTGGTTGCTGGGATTGCCCATGAAGTTAACAACCCAATCAGTTTTATCTATGGCAATCTTGAGTATGTTGGGCAATATGTGCAAGAGCTGGTGAATGTCATTTCGGCGTATCAGCAGGAATACCCAAATCCTACACCTCATATTCAGCAAATAGTCAAGGATATAGACCTGAATTTTTTGATCAATGACCTGAGAAACCTCATAGGTGCTATGTACAGAGGTTCTGATCGTATTCGGCAAATCGTACTGGCGCTCCAAAAATTCTCTCGGCTTGACGAAGCCGAGATGAAGTCGGTGAATATCCATGAGGGTATAGATAGCAGCTTGGAAATGTTGCACCATCGACTGAGGCAAACAGCATATCGTCCTGCGATTGTTGTTGTGAAAGAGTATGGTAGTTTGCCTCCAGTCACTTGTTATGCTAGCGAACTGAACCAAGTGTTTATGCATATCTTGAATAATGCGATCGATGCTTTGGAAGGGCGAGTGGGCGATCGTGAGTACTCGATCTCACCAACTTCGGATGGACAGATGGCAAGATGGGGAGATAGGCAGACACTTTCTGATGGACAGATGGCACAATGGGAAGATCGTTCGTGGATGACAGCATCACACCTTAGCAACTCACCAACTCATCAGACAAGCTCCATCATCTCTCCTCAGATTCGTATTCGTACAGAATTGACAGCAAATCATACTGTCAAGATTAGTATCGCCGACAATGGACTTGGTATGGATGAGTCGGTGCGCTCAAAAACCTTTGACCCATTTTTTACGACAAAGCCTGTTGGTCAAGGCAGTGGGCTTGGATTAGCAATTAGCCATACTATTGTCGTACAAAAACATCAAGGACAAATTAGTTGCAACTCCTTACCAGGACAAGGAGCAGAGTTGCTGATCGAAATTCCACTCAAGCATGCCAACGCCCAGGTGGATGCTGAGTCAGAACAAAGACAATCAAGCTGAGCGATTGATAACTTGTCCCTCACAATACAAGCGAAGAGAAAACTCAAAAAATATAACTTTAACTAGAAACTCACAAAAGACTTGAAAACAGAAGGTTTGTAGGCGTACATGGAAAAACTTAGAACTCAAAACTTTTCTGATTTACGTTCTACATTTTTCTGTCCCATAGCATAATAGAGATGTGACTGATCTGCTAGACCCTTTACGATTAGATCCTTTACGATCCCTTAAGGAAGGTCACTGGTTCAAGCTCATTTGCGGAGCCAGCTACCAACATCTGCCTGCGGTTAGAAATTTAACATTAGCCTACACTTTGGCTGGTGCTGACTGCATAGATGTTGCTGCCGATCCATCTGTGATTGCCGCAGCCCAACAGGCGCTGCAAGTTGCCGACCAGTTGGCAAGAGTTGCTCGGCAGCGAGGTTTGGGCTGGGGCGGAAAATCACCACTGTTGATGGTTAGCCTCAACGATGGAGAAGATCCTCATTTTCGCAAAGCGGAATTTCATTCTACGGAATGCCCCATAGAATGTGATAAACCATGCGAAAAGATTTGTCCAGCGCAAGCAATTGTTTTTAAGAGTATAAAAAACGACTATTCAGGAGTTTTATCGCAAAAGTGCTACGGCTGTGGTCGTTGCATACCAGTTTGTCCATATGATATAATTTATACAAGATCATATGTATCAACGCCAGGAGCGATCGCACCATTGATACTATCATCTGGGGTGGATGCCGTAGAAATTCATACCAAAGTTGGGCGTTTGGCAGAATTTAAAAGATTGTGGCAAGCAATTTTACCCTGGGTTGAGCGTTTGAAGTTAGTCGCGATCAGCTGTCCCGATGGAGACGGTATGATTGACTACCTTCATGCCCTTCATGACGTGATTGCCCCGATACAGTGTGCCTTAATTTGGCAGACAGACGGTCGTCCGATGAGTGGTGATATTGGCGATGGTACCACTCTAGCCGCCGTCAAATTAGGGCAAAAAGTCTTGGCAGCTAAATTACCAGGATATGTGCAGTTAGCTGGTGGAACCAACAACTACACTGTTGCCAAGTTAAAGGCAATGGGACTGCTCAACAGAGCAGGGGGAGCAGAGGTAGCAGAGGGAGCTTATTCCTCAAGAGCCTCAAGAGCCTCCCCATCCATTGCCGGTGTTGCTTACGGTAGTTACGCCCGGGTACTACTGTCACCGATTCTCGAGCAGTTAGAAGCAAGGGAGGTGAAAAATACCAGTGTCAAATCAATCGGCCTAGAAGAAGAACCAGAATTGCTCTGGCAAGCTGTAGAGCTTGCTTATTCTCTCGTTTCCCAGCTCAAGTCACAGCAGTAGGGAACTACTGTGTTTCCTACAATCGCGTTCCGGACATTTTCCAAGGGCGGGAATACCCCCCACGGAGGTGTTCTCCCTATCTCTAAAAACGTCACCATAGAAAGCATGACGATTACAGACGATCTCCAAAAGTTGTTAGACATTTTACCCCAAGACTTGCGGCAGATACTAGAAAAGCATCCGCTGCGAGATAGCTTAGTAGAAGTGGTCTTGGATTTGGGTCGTCGCCCAGAGGCTCGCTTTCCTAATCAAGCAGAGTATCTGAGCGAAACACCCGTTACGCAAGAACAGATAGATGATTGCATCAAGAGAGTGGGAACCTTTGGCGGAGATAATCGGGCAGGAATTGAGCAAACCCTGCATAGGATCAGTGCCATCCGCAACCGCAGCGGTAAGATTATTGGCTTAACCTGTCGTGTTGGTCGGGCAATATTCGGCACAATTGGCATGATCCGCGATTTGGTGGAAACTGGAAAATCGATTCTCATGCTGGGACGCCCGGGTGTCGGCAAAACAACTGCATTACGGGAAATTGCCCGTGTTTTGGCGGACGAACTCAATAAGCGAGTGGTCATAATTGACACCTCCAACGAAATCGCAGGAGATGGTGACGTTGCCCACCCCGCTATCGGTCGCTCACGGCGGATGCAAGTGGCTCATCCCGATTTGCAGCATCAGGTGATGATTGAGGCTGTGGAAAACCATATGCCAGAAGTCATCGTCATTGATGAAATTGGCACAGAACTGGAAGCCTTAGCAGCTCGGACGATTGCCGAACGGGGTGTCCAGTTGGTCGGTACTGCTCACGGTAATCAGATTGAAAACCTGATCAAAAACCCGACGCTTGCCGACTTAGTTGGTGGTATCCAGGCTGTGACGCTGGGAGACGATGAAGCCAGACGGCGCGGTTCTCAAAAGACGGTTTTGGAACGCAAAGCGCCTCCCACTTTCGAGATTGCCGTAGAAATGTTAGAACGGCAACGCTGGGTAGTCCACGAAAGCGTTGCTGACACAGTCGATACTCTCTTACGGGGACGTCAGCCGAGTCCGCAAGTCAGGACTGTGGATGACAACGGCAAGGTGAATATTACCCGCCAGCTTGTCGCTATCAACGGGCGCGGCGGACAAACACTTGGTGGAGAGGAATCTTTTTTACCACCAGCACGACAGCCTAACGGCTGGCGTGCAAATGGGCAAATGCTAGCCCTACCCTCACTATCTAGTGAAGCCCCAAAGGGTTCCGGACGAAGTGAGTTTGACCGCTTGCTGGATGAATCCTTAAATGATCATAATGGCTTTGATTTCGCCAATAATACGAGACAGGCAGGACCCAATGGCGAAGATTTGCCACTGCACGTATATCCCTATGGCGTCAGCCGCAGCCAATTGGAGCAAGTCGTTGGCGTGCTTTCTTTACCAGTGGCATTGACAAAAGATCTCGATAGTGCTGATGCAATATTGGCACTGCGATCGCACGTCAAAAACCATGCCAAATTACGGCAAATGGCGAGAGCTCGTCAAGTGCCGATCCACATGATAAAATCCAGCACCTTACCACAGATTACCCGTGGCTTGCGGCGGTTGCTGAACATCGATGATCCGGATGTAGGGGATGATCGCGAAATGCAACTGTTTCTTCACAGCGCCAGCGATGATGAAATGGACGCTCTTGAAGAAGCAAGACTTGCTGTAGAGCAAATCGTGATTCCTAAGGGACAGCCAGTGGAATTATTGCCCCGTTCTCCACAAGTACGGAAAATGCAGCATGAGTTGGTAGAACATTATCGCCTGAAGTCCAACAGCTTTGGCGAAGAACCAAATCGGCGTTTGCGGATTTATCCCGCTTAAAAGATGACAGGTGAGAGGGTACAGTTTCTCAATTTCCTGTACCCTCTCACCTGTTGCTCTAAAATCTGTGTTTGTGCCTAATTTGAAATCACACAAGATGAAAGGTTTAGTATTTGTTACCTGCCCGTGCTGGATAATCGGGATCGGCATTAGCGCTTCTTTCAGCAGTATCAGGATACAGAGAGCCAAAATCTTTTACAGCTTCTGCTGATTGTCCTGCAATTCTTTTGAGTCGTTCACCAGGAGCACCTTCAGTTTCGCGAGCTTCCCTATTCCATTCTCCTGTTGTTTTTGGTCTTTGGGAATCGTTCTGATCTAGTGCTTGGTTAATCTTGTTGGTTAAAGCTTTGTTACCACTCTCATTAGCAACGTTTGTTGTCAGCACTAGAAAGCCAACTAGAACAACAGCTAGAAAACGCTTGACTTGAAATTGGTTAAGTACGGAACTGATGTTAGCAACTGCCCTAGAAATCAGATTTGTCATGTAAGACTCCATGAGTTAATTTTCAATACTTTTCACAGTTTTGGGACCTCCGCAGGCTCGCTACAAATAGAGGTTGGCTTTGGAAATTGAGTAAAAATCCAACCTATTTTCGAGCTAGGGAGTTGTCCTGCATATAAGTCAAGACTAGCTGTAAAAAGGTAATGATTCTTCTAGCAGAAGTCATAGTTTGGTTGTAGACAACATAAGACTATATGTGGATTTGCTTTGACATAACTTAAGCCGTATATTTGAGCTTATGGTTAAAATATGCTGGTTTTTGCTGTATTTAGGGGTTCCGACTGTCTTGCAACGAAGTGAGAAGCGCTATAGATAGTCAAGACAGATATAGCGATTTTCACCTATCCCACGTTGGTTTTACCCCACCCCTTAATCCCCTCCCCGCCTGCGGGGAGGGGCGGTTTTGGCGTCAGACAAAACCGGGGTGGGGTGAAGCGAAAATTGTGGGCAAGTATAAGGGCATAATATGACGTATTTACTTTACAAGCTTCTTGCCTTAGACACATATGGGCAAAGCCTTTGCCCCTACAAACAATCTGTATTACACCCAGTTGAGAACTGCTATAAAATAAAGGAACATAAACTCATCAAAACCTGGGACTTCCAAATAAAAAAATATCCAACTTTTTCTTGTGGGATGGGCATCTTGCCCGTCCTATAAACTGGGCGGGCAAGATGCCCACCCCACAAAATAGGATAATTTATTTCTTGAAATACCATTATTCAGCACGGCTATTGCAATGCCTCCAACTGACTCGCGGGATGCACCAACATCTGGTCCAGCTTGTTTGAGGACTTCCCGTGTTATGCCAAACAGACTGTATAAAGATGTCAGCGCCTCACGCAACAGTCCTTCGTCAATTTCCAAAGGTTGAACAGCAATACGGGTAACAAGTTCAACATACAACGACTATGCAGCCCGACGCTCTGTTGGATCGGCTTCCCATTCAGCAGAACCGATGCCAAAGGGAAGGCTGACAGAGACTTTTTTCAACTTCGCGGGGTCTATTTTAGGCATAAGTTTGTTGTCACTAGTATAGAGTCGCAGCTTTTAGGTCTTAATAATCGTCCGCTTGGCATAATTCAGCGGTTGTAGGAAATTTAATTAATTTTATAATTTAATAATTTAACTGATTCACCGTAAGTCCCCCATCTGAATTCTGTACTCAGAATCAGTGGCGGGATATAAGGTGGGCAACGACGATTATATCTTTGCCTGTATCTTTCCGCAGGAAAGACACAGGCAAAGATGTATGAGGAATTGCCAAATATTTCCGGAATATTTTTATCGCTAAGTGTATATTGTGGTAAAATGAAGAAACCAAGGAGGTGATATTGAGTGCTACATAAAGTCGTACAAGTCCGTCTATATCCGACCAAAGAACAACAAGTATTATTAGCTCAAACATTTGGGTCTGCCCGTTGGTGGTGGAACTATGCGCTAAATAAATCGATTGAATCTTACAAAGAAACGGGTAAGGGGCTTGGACGTACAGCACTCAATGCTCTTCTACCAGACCTCAAAAAAGCAGAAAACACTTGTTGGTTAGCTGAATGCTATAGCCAGGTTTTGCAGGCTACAACACTCAACTTAACCACAGCGTACAAAAACTTTTTTGATAAACGTGCAGGGTTTCCTAAGTTCAAGTCTAAACACGGTAAGCAGTCTATCCAATATCCTCAAAACGTCAAAATTGTAGGTGGTAATGTCAAACTTCCAGGCAATATTGGAATTGTCAAAGCCAAAATACACAGACCAATTGAGGGGAAAATTAAGACTGTTACCATTAGTAAAACTCCATCAGAAAAATATCTTGCATCTATTCTGACTGAGGTAGAAGGAGATAACCCTACTACGGCTGAAGGTAAAATTTATGGCATTGATTTAGGATTGAAACACTTTGCTGTTGTCACCGACGGGGAGAAAGTTTCTAAATACGACAATCCTAAACATCTTGCCAAGCATGAGAAGAATCTCAAGCGTAAACAACAAAAGCTAGCGCGTAAACAAAAGGGAAGTAATTCCAGGTATAAATATCGTAAACTCGTTGCCAAAGTATACGAACGGGTTAGCAACTCGCGGCAAGATTTTCTACATAAACTTAGTTACAAGTTAGTCAGCGATAGCCAAGCTGTTATAGTAGAAAACCTTCATGTCAAGGGCATGGTTCGTAACCATAATTTGGCGAAAGCAATATCTGATTGTGGATGGGGAACCTTTACCAACTTTTTAGCTTATAAGCTAGAACGCAAAGGTGGGAAGTTGATTGAGATTGATAGATGGTTCCCCAGTTCCAAACTCTGCTCTAATTGTTTCTATCAAATCAGTGAGTTGTCATTGGATGTGCGTGAATGGGCTTGTCCAAGTTGCGGCACACATCATGACCGTGATGGAAATGCAGCCATAAATATTAGAGCAGAGGGAATCAGATGGCTATTGGCGGAAGGTTCAGCCGTCTCTGCTGTAGGAGGGGAGGTAAGACCAAAGATGGGACGAAAGTCAAATCTGAGGCACTCGCCATTGATTACAGAAGCCAACACTGCACTTGGTACTCCAAGTCAGTGTGGGTAGTTCACTAATTTAATAATTACATACAGCCAGCTTGCCGTGAATTTCGGGTGAGCAGTAACACAGCACCACGCCCAGGCGAATATAGCGATTCTCACTCGCATAGAATACACGCTACACGGTAGGGGCAAAGGCTTTGCCTATACGTGTCAACTTAACCCAAAAGCCATTATTGGCAAGCATTTGATCATTTTTGATGTACCATCTAGATTTTTGATCCCCCCTTAATCCCCCCTTAAAAAGGGGGGAAATAAAATCTTAGCCCCCTTAAAAAGGGGGGAAATAAAATCTTAGCCCCCTTAAAAAGGGGGGAAATAAAATCTTAGCCCCCTTAAAAAGGGGGGAAATAAAATCTTAGCCCCCTTAAAAAGGGGGTTGGGGGATCTACAAGACGGGAAATTGCGTATTTCAACGTGATTGTTGACACGTATGGGCAAAGAACACCCCCTACAACCTGTATTGCACCCAATTGAGAACTACTATAGAATTCGCCTTATCTAAATCCTCTATCCCCAATTGCTTTCCTTAGGGTAATGATGTAATCAATATGTAGGCGATAAGCCGGAGGCTTGACGCTACGCGTATCGCGCTTTGTGCAGTACCCAAAAGGCGATCGCCTGAGTTTGAATCTCGGAAAAACAAGTATCCATTCTAGCTGCTGCTAGTCTGTCAAATTTAAGTTGAGGGCTTCGTAGTAAGCGCTTTAGCGCTAAAGCGCTTACTACAATACACGTCTAACACTCAATTTTTTCTTGACAGACTAATATTCTATTCTCTCTGCTTTATCCTCTATCTATAGATATATAAATATAGGTATATTTAGAAACTAGCCAGGGATAGATACCTCTTTCTTAAGAAAGATTAGATAATACCAGAATTTGTAGTAACACATACTACTTAGAAGTAGATTGCTAATTTATCTGCAAACCTTAGTTGCGTAAAAATTTTCATCCTCATATGGTAAATACTCCTCCATCGCTGTTTTCCGAAGATCAATACAAGGTAGAAGATGCAGAGGCAGAAGTCGCTGCCATTATAGAAACTCCACCATCAGACACAGAAATTGACCTAGAGTTTCTTTACACCAGAGATATTGAATTTCGTCAGGAAACTCTCTATTTTATTGTGGTGGATCGCTTTTATGATGGCGATCGCTCAAACAGCGAAGGTGAAAATGCAGAACTGTATGATCCAACTCGACAAGATTGGGGTAAGTACTGGGGCGGTGACTTGCAAGGCGTCATCGACAAGTTAGACTATCTCAAAAGCATGGGAGTAACTGCGATTTGGTTAACTCCTTTGTTTGAGCAAATTGAAGATTTGTTTGTGGGCAATGCAGCGATGCATGGCTATTGGACGAAGGACTTTAAGCGGATTAATCCTCGCTTCATTGCTAACGAAGAAGAGCCTTCTTTAAACAAAACCCAAGAAACAAGAAATACAACTTTTGATAGGTTAATTGCCGAACTGCACGATCGCAAGATGAAGCTGGTGCTGGATATTGTCTGCAACCACAGCTCACCTGATATTAGTGGTACCAAAGGTGAATTATACGACGATGGAGTGAAAATTGCTGACTTCAACGATGATGAGCAGCACTGGTATCACCACTATGGCGAAGTGCAAGACTGGGAAAACGAATGGCAAGTGCAAAACTGTGAACTTTCCGGTCTTGCAACGTTTAACGAGAACAACATTGAATATCGTAATTATATCAAATCGGCAATTAAGCAATGGCTAGACCGGGGTGTGGATGCACTGCGGGTAGACACTGTTAAGCATATGCCCATCTGGTTTTGGCAAGAATTCACTGGTGATATGTACAATCACAAGCCAGATGTGTTTATTTTTGGTGAATGGATTTTCAGCCATCCTTATGACGATCGCTCTGTAGAATTTGCCAATAATTCTGGCATGACGATGTTAGACTTTGGGCTGTGCGTTGCCATTAGGGAAGCTTTAGCACAAGGTGCAGAAGGTGGATTTCATCTGATTCAAGAGATTTTTGACCAAGATTATCGCTACAACGGAGCGACAGAATTAATTACCTTCATTGACAACCACGATATGCCCCGTTTCCAATCGCTGAACTCTGATCCAGCGATACTGAAAGTGGCAATTACCCTGATTATGACTTCTCGTGGTATTCCTTGTATCTATTATGGGACGGAACAATATCTCCACGATGACACCAATGGAGGTCAAGACCCATACAACCGTCCAATGATGGAAAATTGGGATACGGATAGTGAAATTTATCGTTACATGAGGCTACTTTCTGGCTTACGGCGACTCAATCCAGCGATTTCGATGGGTAGCCAATGGCAAAAATACATCACGCCCGATGTTTACGGCTACGTACGTCGTTATCGGGACTCTCTGTGCTTTGTATTACTAAACAGGGGTGAAGCAGTCACCATACCAGAAGTAGAAACAGAACTGCCTGATGGCGAACACACCTGTGTGATGACTCGCAACAAGTATGAAGTAAAAGACGGTAAAATTTATGACTTGCAACTCGAAGACCGAGGCGTGATTGTCTTAAGCCGAGTTGGAGAACGGGTGAAAGGGCAAACGATTGTGCGAGTCCAACTCAATGGTGTACAAACTCAACTGGGTGAAACTATCGTCGTTATTGGAGATTGTCCGGAATTAGGCAACTGGGATATTGGCAAGGGATATCCTCTGGAGTACATCAACTCTAATACATGGTTTGCTGAGATTCCGTTTGATGAAAGTGCTGGCAAGTTGATTAGTTATAAATACGCTATGTTGCGAGAAGGGCGATCGCCTTTGCGCGAAAATCTGATGAATCGCCGCTGGGTGATTGCTAAAGAAGGGACTGTGAAATGGCGTGATACTTGGGCACCTGGACGCGAATCTTAACAAGAGGAGTCAGAAGTCAGGAGTCAGAATATTATGTTTTCTGACTCCTGAATTCTGAATTCTCCTCATCAGAGAAATCTGTTTTGCTCAGATCATCTATACTCCTGAAGTGAGTTTTACGGCTCCTAAATTTACAGAAGGTAGATCGATACCACCTTCAGTCCTTGTCTGGTCGGGAAAACAAGGATTGTTTACATTAACCAACTCAGTTGATGAACACGTTACGTCGGGACCGAAAATAGAATAACCGTAAATTGTTTGACCTGGACTAATAAGTTCGCTTGTTTTGATAACAATACCACCTAAAGTTTGTCCGGCAGGTACTGTGAGAGCAGGGTTTTTGGCATTTCCTGTTGCGCCATCAGCAATATTATTTAGGAAATAGGTTTGGGGAATAGGGGTGACCAGAGGAACTTTTCCCCAGGAATTTGCTGGTATCTTAACAACAGAACCATAACTGATCGGTTTACCAGAAGAGTTAACTTTTGTAATTGCAGCAATTCCAAAACCATCGTGTCCGTTTGGCGCACCTCTTTCAAGAACAACAAAGCCAGTGCGATCGCTAGCTTCCACGGGAGTTTTCAAAACAAAGTCTACGCGCTCAATACTTGCGTTTCCGTTATAAAGTGTACCCCCAACGTTAGCCCCTGTATTTGTAATTATGCAAATTAAAAGTACATTAGCTTACTACTCAGTACACTTCATCATGACTGCCAATATCTACAAACACAGCTTTTGCATCTTCTGCGAAGTAGAACAATACTCTCTCATCGTAGTCTATGCTAAAACTCCACAAATCCTTAAGTTTTCCTGATAGTTTGTGCGTTTTCAGGCTCGGTTCAAATGGATCAATTGTGAACTGCTCCAATCTCTGCCAAAATCTCCCTTCCAAATCTACATTGCCTTTAATACGCTTTTTGAAAGCACGCTTGAATGAGGAACTGAAACTGACTTCCACTATTATTCCTCTAGTAGTTGTCTCAGTTCATTAATATTGGAAGAAAACTTTAGTTCCCCTTTTTGCTGCTCAACCTGCGCTGACTTTAAGTTCCTATGGATCTCTTCGCGACGTTCTTCGCGGAGATACTGCTTCAGTAGCAGTTGAATTTCTTGCTTTTCGTCAGTGGAAAGACTTTTGATTGCCTCAACCACATCACTGAAAGTCATGGTTTGTAAAACCTTAACGTATCTACATCGACTAATTTAACACGCTGTTTGTTCTTGGAAGATGAAAAGACGTAACAAAAAATATTTATGCAAAAAGTCTAGTTAACGATCAACTCACAACTGATACCAAACTATCCTGCAGCTTGGCTACCATCTCAGCACGCGCTGAAACATCTAGCTTGCGGAACATCCGTTTGAGCGCTTGCTTGACAGAATTGTGTGTGATCCAAAGCTTTTCGCCAATTTCCGCATTCGTTAACCCCCGCGCCACCAACTCAGCAATTTCTAATTCACGGGGAGTCAGACGACTTGCTAACGGACAGAGGGATGTTTTTGGTTTCGCGCGTAGGGTGGCGAGTTTTGCTGAAACATGAAGGCATAAAGCACTCATGTCAGCGAGATCGTTCACGTTAAAAGCAGCAGTACCATGCTCACGGGCGAGGTTAAGCGTTCCCACAAGACGACCATCACAGACAATTGGTCCACTCATGACATGTTCATGGTCATGGCGCGAACAAAAATGCTTCCAATCTCCTGTTGGTAACACCAATTGCTCGTGAACAGGAGCATGACGTTCAACGACGAAGCGCCCAACCGGATTGCTTTCCATACACACACCTGGAACAGCCTGAACATCAACCTCTGGTGGGAACGGCTCATCCAGCAAATGGATACCCCAACGCTGCACGCCAAAATACTCCCCCACTGTATGTGTCACAGCTAGTCGTAGTTCTTGCTCATTGCTGACACAAGCTATTTCATGAAATACAGTTTGAAGAGAATGAACCATACCATAGGTGTACCCACTTGGGGTCTATGCGAAACTTCATAATTACTTCTATGCTAATAGCAGCAAAGGTAAAAAGCTAACATAACAGGTGACAATAGGAGAAACAATGACAGCAACACAAGTTTCTGCTCAAGAACTTTTTCGTGCTGCATACGAAAACCGTTACACTTGGGAGAAAAACTTCCCTGGTTACACCGCAGATGTCACCTATAAACAGGATGAGCAGGTGTTTACAGGCAAAATTCGCGTTAACTCGAATCTCAAGGCGGAAGTTTTTGAGGTAGAAGACGAGGAAGCGAAGCAGTTCATTAACAATCAAGCATGGGAGATCGCCATTCACCGCATTCGTCGCTCTTTTGAAGAAACCCACAGCGCAAATACATTTCGCTATGGAACGACTGATGAAACTGGTGCCGTTGAGATTCTTTTAGGCGGTAAGTCCGAGGGCGATCGCTACAAAGTCCGTAACAATGAAGTGAGCCACGTCCACCGTCATATCCACAATGTTGTTGTGACGATTGACACCTTCAGCAGTCACGATACAGGAGAAGGCTACCTGTCTCATCAATATGACTCTGTTTACCACGACCCGAAAACGGGCGAACAAAAGGGTGGAAGAAGCGAGTTTACAGACGAGTACGAAAAGGTAGGCGATTACTTCATCCTAAATCGCCGAGAAATTCGCACCGAGACACAAGGAAAAACATCCATTCAGGAAATTATCTTTTCCAACATTCAGTTGTTGGAGCCTGTTGCTGCTTAATTGCAGATGGATCAGATTCCCGACTTCTTTAAGAAGTCGGGAATCTTATCTTTAAGAAGTCGGGAATCTTGTTGTTCAGGAATGATTTAGGATTGCTGTATATTAGATTAGTATTCACTTAGTTCTTCTGGTGTTTTTGACTTCTGTAGCACGGCAGATAACAGGCGCAGACAGAATTACGAAAGCAATTAAAGCCACGTTAGTCAACATTGTTTAACCCCTTTTGTTTTTAAAGTTCTTCTTGGTATAGGACTACTGTTTTTTTCTCTAAGGTTCCGGAAATTCTCTGGTCTTGAGGACAGTTTCCAAAGCTTCATATTTAAACTTGTTTTTAGGCATTTTTTGATTAGAAAAATTGTTCACCGCACGGCTCTGGCAGCTTTTGCAATCTTTTTTCAAATTTGTCCAGCAACTGCTGATCACCCATTGGCGATCGCTGCTGCTGCTATTGCTCGGAGTCTTTTTACCTTTGCAGGTTTTCGGGGAACTGGCAGAGGATGTTTGGGAGAATGAAGGTGGCTTCCCGTGGGATGTACCCCTACTGTTGGCAGTTCACAGCACAGCCAATCCTCAATTGGACGTTGTGGTAACAATGCTGACTAAATTGGGTGTGTTTTGGGGTGTGTTTCCGATTGCGACTGTCACAGCGCTGGTGCTATTTAACCGCCGACGCTGGCGATCGCTAACTTATCTAATTGTCACCTTACTGGGTAGCATCATCATCAACCGGACAGCGAAGGTACTGCTGCATCGAGTCCGTCCCCACTTGTGGGAGTCACCTGCACCAGAATTTGACTACGGATTTCCTAGCGGTCATGCGATGTCGAGCATGACGTTCGTGGCAGTCTTAGTCATTTTAACTTGGGGTAGCCGATGGCGCTGGTTGGTTTTGATTGTCGGGGCAATTTTTGTGTTGGTTATCGGTTGGACGCGCCTGTACCTGGGTGTGCATTACCCCAGCGATATTTTGGCTGGCTGGATGGTATCGGTTGGCTGGGCAATTGGGGTCAGTCTCATTATCCGGCTTTGGCGATGACTTAGTTGCTAGGTGTTGGCGAGAGTCAAAGCATAGATAACCAAAGGGGCTTGAAACTGTAATTTAATTTCTGGACAAAGCTACCCATTACTACTCCTGATTGGGTAGCTCTGAGATAAGTTGGTCAACAAATTGTCTTAGCCGTTCTTGCCAATTGGGAACAGCTTTAAGTTTTTCTTTCTGCCCAAGATAACCCTTGAATGCAATTGCATCTTTATCAAGCAATCGTTCTAGCTTTTTCTTAGCTCCTAATTTATGTCCTTTTTGAAATGGCATTGACAAAATCTTTTGTATTGGTTAACTTATATATAGCAGAAAAAAAGTAAAATCAATGTTGCTTGGTTTCAAAACAGAATTGAAAATAAATAACCAACAACGCAGAGCATTAATGAAGCATTGCGGCGTAGCACGTCATGCTTGGAATTGGGGGCTTGGACTGACAAAACAAATACTCGACCATAACAAAGCTAACCCCGACGCCAAAATCAAGTTTCCTAGTGCTATTGACTTACATAAGTGGTTAGTGGCGCTGGTAAAGTCAGAACATGAATGGTACTACGAATGTTCAAAAAGTACTCCACAGCAAGCTTTAATGGCATTGCGCGAAGCTTGGAAGCGATGTTTTAACAAAACTGCTGGTGTTCCAAGGTTCAAGAAAAAAGGTAAGCGTGACTCTTTCACATTGGAAGGCACTATCAAGGTAGGTACAAACAAGATTCAAGTACCTGTCATTGGTGTTTTAAGAACCTACGAGCGATTACCACAAGTATTAACTAAATCTTGCACAATCTCTCGCCAAGCTGATAGATGGTTTATTAGTTTTCGATTTGAAGTAGACCAACAAACTACAGAAAATACAAGCGTTGTAGGTGTTGACCTCGGTGTCAAAAACCTGGCAACTCTTTCAACAGGTGGGGGAAGCGCTGGTGCAAAGTCTTACAAAAAGTACGAAGCAAAACTGTCCAGGATGCAATGGTTGAATCGGCATAAAATTATTGGTTCAGCTAACTGGAAGAAAGCACAGTTACAGATTGCCAGACTGCACAGAAAGATTGCCAACATTCGCAAAGACACATTGCACAAACTTACCACACTACTAGTAGTCTGCCAAGGGAACTTTGCAGGGTAGCACATCTTACTGATAAGCTACTTAAAAATCAGGAAATAGCATGGCAAAGAAGTACATTGTGGATTTGAGTGAGGACGAAGTTTCTCAGCTGCAAGCATTAATTAAAAAAGGTAAGCACAAGGCAAGAACCATCACCCGCGCAAACATTCTTCTGATGGCTTCTGAGGGAGAAACAGATCAAGCGATCGCTGCCATTGTTCGAGTCCATGTTACGACAGTGGAACGGACACGAGAGAAATTTGTCATCGGTGGGTTAGATTTTGCACTCATTGATGAACCTCATCCACCGAAGATTCGTAAACTTGAAGGAAAATCAGAAGCGTTTTTGATAGCTACAGCTTGTTCTGACGCACCGTCTGGACGGGTAAGATGGACAATGCAACTTTTGGCAGACCACTTAATAGAAGTTGGTATCGTTGATTCGATTTCAGATGAAACTGTTCGTCAGACCCTAAAAAAAACGACATTAAGCCGTGGCTGAAAGAACAGTGGTGCATTCCCGAAGTAAACGCCGAGTACGTTTTACGGATGGAAGATTTATTGGATTTATACAATGAACCATATGATCCCAAACGTCCAGTAGTCTGTTTTGATGAATGCTCATATCAACTGGTGGAAGAAGTCAGACAACCATTGCCACCTGAACCAGAGCAACCAGAACGCTATGACTTTGAATATAAACGCAATGGAACAGTAAATTTATTTGCTTATTTTCAACCTTTAGTAGGGTGGAGACATATTGAAGTAACTCAACGGCGTACAAAACACGATTTTGCAAAACAAATGAAAGATTTAGTAGATATTTATCACCGCGATGCTGATGTTATTCGTTTAGTAGTTGATAACCTTAATATTCATACTCCAGCAGCCTTGTATGAAGTTTTTGAACCTCAAGAGGCACGTCGAATTGTACAAAGATTAGAGTTCCACTACACTCCTAAACATGCAAGTTGGTTGAATCAAGTAGAGATTGAGTTATCTGTTTTATCTCGCCAATGTTTAGAGCGACGAATCCCGGATATACAAACATTATCCTCTGAAATTGCTACTTGGGAGAAACAACGCAATCTTCAACGTACAAGTGTCCATTGGCGTTTTCAAACTACAGATGCACGGAGAAAGATGGAGCGTTTATACCCGACTGTATGACCCAGCAAATTTCCCTTGGCAGACTACTAGCCAAGAACCACGGCACAGTAGTGATAGAAGACCTCAATGTGTCAGGAATGATGGCGAATCATAAACTGGCTAAAGCTATTGCTGATATGTCGTTTTTTGAGTTTCGTCGCCAGTTGACCTACAAATGTGAGTTGTATGGCTCAAAGCTTGTCGTAGTTGACCGTTGGTTTCCGTCTAGCAAGACATGTTCAAACTGCGGAACTAAAAAAGAAACACTCACTTTGGATGAGCGAGTGTTTGAATGTTCCGAGTGCGGATTCAGTTTAGACAGAGACTTGAACGCTGCAATCAATTTGTCAAGAGTCGTCAGTTAGACGGAGCTCGCGCCTGTGGACTGGTTGAAGCCGACTTCTCCAGTCCTGTTGCAGGAAGTAAACGAAGCCCAAAGTAGATATTTCCAATTATGGGTAGCTTTGGGTAGGTGTTATGTAACGGATTGAGTCTAAAGTTCCCCCGTGGCAATGTTCTAAATGAGTCCAGAAGCCTTGATATTTACCGACATCTTTACCGCAAAGCGCCTACATTTATAAAGTTCCAATGAAGCTTGAGAAAATATTTTATAAATCAAGGTAAATTTTCTACCAGTACTTGGTAAAAGTAAGAGACATAACGGGTAAGTCCATACAGGGTGTTCTTGTGACATAGGTAACCCATACTGAAGAAAAAAATGAAGCTAAACCAAAAACTAGCAGTTACCACTGCTGGCGTTGCTTTGGGTCTCACTGCAATGAAAGCGAACCCAGCAAGTGCTGCCGTCATTACCGTTGATTTTACTATCACTGACGTCACTCAAAACGCTGCCTACGGCGGACCACCACTAACCATAGAGCAGCCGCTTTCAGGTTTTTACAGCTTTGATGACGCATCCACACCCGTCATAGTGCCTCCAGCATCTCTTAATCTCTCTTTGTTTCCTTTGACAGATTTTAATTTTAACTTCCTGGGACGCCAATTCTCACTTGCAGATATAAGCGGCTATGGTGGCACGGCAACAGACTTATTGATTAGCGGCTCTCAAGTGGAGAGCGATACCGTACAAACGAATTTTTCCATCTTTGCCATTCCTAGACCAGGTTTTGCGGAACCGCGTTTTAACGGCACTGCCATACGAGGTCCTTTTGTATACTCTATAGAAGGTAGACCACAGCTTTCTCAACGTACTACCACCCCAGTTCCGGAACCAACAACCATAAGTGGTTGGTTGTTGGCGGGTCTGTTTTCCATAGCCCTTAAGAAAAAGGCAGCATCCAAAAAACAGTAAAAATTGATGAAAGTCCTATTTGGATGGGAACTGGGAGGAGGACAGGGACACATTCAACGTTTGGCGGCACTGGCTCGGACATTGGAATCGTACGGAGTTGAACCAGTCTTTGCTCTGAAGTCTTACAAAATCAAAGGCATGAGTTTTCCGTGGAAAATTGTTTGTGCCCCGCTCCTGCCATTTTCTGGAAGGTCTGAATCCTATACGTTCGCAGATATCCTGGAAACGTTTGGTTTTGGTAATGCGAATCTACTGCGATCGCACCTACAGGCATGGCAATCTGTTCTTTTAGAGGTTAAACCAAGCTTAGTTATTACTGATTTTGCGCCTGGTTTAGTGTTGGCAGCTCGCAATATTATACCCACAATTGTCACGGGAGACAGCTTTGCAGTACCACCACCGATTGAAGTATTTCCGCCCTTAAGATTTCCCACCCCGTCTGAATCAGAAAAGCGCCAAGAGCAAGTCAGCAACACGATTCGTGAAATCGTCAAGTCGAATGCACTTTTAGGGGAGGTTCTTTCGGGAGATGCCAGTTTTATCTTTGACATTCCCGAATTAGATCCTTATCGGCATTTACGTAGTGATGGTAACCAGTATCTTAGCGTACACATTACACCTATTCCAAAAAATCTGCACTCCAGCGATGGTCCTGCTTGGGCTTATTTATACGATGACTATCCGTACCGTGACTTGGTGCTGCAAACTCTTAGACCTCAATCTGACTTTAAACCCTTAAGCGAAGTTCTAGCGGGAAAGTCCTTGGCAATTCACCACGGAAGCTCAACGACGGCTATTACTTGTTTACTTGCAGGCATTCCTCAGTTAGTCTTTCCCAAACACCTACAACATCAACTTAATGCGATGACACTCTCTGGGTTAGGAGTGGCAAAGACTATCGCCACACCAACATGGGAAGGTTTGCTAATAGCACAAGCTGAGGCTTATGGACTTACGGAGAATGCCTTACAAAAGGCAAAAAGCCTTGCCCATTGGAACCAAAACTTCATGTCTATTTTTGTCAAAACCTGTCTCGAATTTCTGGGAGCACAGCCATAGCATCTCAATTTCTCAGGAAGGACAACAATTTGTCGTTGCTGATCACATAACTTAGCGATCGACACCTTGAGAGATTACGGAGGATCTAAATACTATGAACAAGCGTTTGAGACCTATCCATCCTCTCGCCACTTTTGTCAAGATGTTTTTTCAACAATTTACCCAAAATAGAGATACCTTGCTCGATATCCTGTGGTGAGTTGGCGAAAGTCAGTCGCATAGCTGGATAACCCTGTTTATCTGGAAAAAATGCGGAACCACAGAAAATCAGCACATTTTGTGACAAGGCTTCCTTAGTCATTGCCTCAATAGGAATATCGGCTGGTAATTGCACCCAAAGAAATAAGCCTCCTTTGGGAACCGTCCACTTTGCTTGTGCGGGAAAATAACGCTCCATGGCTTGCAGCATAATATTGCGGCTGTGGATATTTTCCGCTCGCAGTTGGCTGAGGTGACGGCGGTAATGTCCTGATGCGAGGTATTCACTCACTATTGCCTGGGAAACCGTGGATACGTGGACATCATGGAATAACTTCCGCTCGAGAATTGCTTGATAATGCTTGCCTGTAACTACCATATAGCCCACTCTTAACCCAGGCATAAAAGTTTTAGAAAAGGTACCGACGTAAGTCACCAAATCGTGTTTATCTAAAGCTTTAATGGGCGCTGGTACAGGCTCGAAATTCAATCCTTCATAAGCATTATCTTCCAAAATAGGACATTCATATTCTTCGGCTAAGGCAAGCAATTTTTGGCGATGTGCCTGAGTTGTCGTCAAACCGGTAGGATTGTGTAGGGTACTGATGGTGTAGATTAATTTCGGGCGATGGCTCTTGAGGTATTGCTCTAACAACTCCAGATTCATCCCCTCAGCTGTCATGGGAATACCAATGATTTTGGCTCCTAAGTTCTCTAAGATGGCGATCGCTCCAAAATAGGTAGGAGCTTCCACAATCACCCAATCTCCGGGTTGCACAAAATGATACATTGCCAATGACAGAGCTTGCTCAGAGCCATTGGTAATAATTAAATCCTCCGGTGAGACATCCAGTCCCTGATGTACCGACATTTGAGCAGTTTGTCTGCGTAGCGTTAACTGTCCTTGTGGCAAGTCGTATTTAGATAATGCATCTGCCTGCTTGAGCGCTCGTTTGGCAATTTGCATTAAATTCTTTGGCGGACGAGGAAAGCCAAAACTCATATCAATCATTCCTGGCTGCGCTTGTGCTTGCACTGCTGCCATATGCATATCGAAAAAAGAATTGCCTCCTGGCTCTTTAATGATCACCTCTTGTTCTGGGGCAAATGTTGGTTTCAGGTTGGCAGACACCAGAGGCTGAGTGTTAACAAAATAACCAGAACCTTGACGAGCGCAAATCACTCCATCTGCTTCTAAAACGTTGTATGCCTCAATAATGGTGAGTTTATTAACTTGCAAATTTTCTGCTAAAGAGCGGATTGAGGGGAGGCGATCGCCCCCTTGGAGTGCGCCAGATTTAATCAGACTACTCAGGCGATCGTGTATCTGCAAATAAATAGGCTTAGGTGACTGCCGATCTAAAAAAATCTTCATTTTGGCGCACTCATCAACGACGACAACAGCACTATTACTGGCAATATAAGCGATTTTCAATTGTTATGCATGGTACAGTTGGGTGAATTTTGACTAGAACAGTTGTCAAGGTGCATAACTGTTCTAGTACAAATCTGCAAAAACTGTACCTTCTCACTCTTCCATTCCTGAGCGAACGTAAAAGTAATAGTTCACCAAACAGTAATAAGCAATTAGTGCTTAGTGCGGAACCATTTTCACTCAGCACTCGCTACTCATCACTCAAAACTTCTCAAGTTTACTGAGGAAATTTTGCAATGGAAATCTTTAATTTTTCAAAAGAAATATTGCCGAAGATAAAAAACGTTTGGCAACATTTTGTAACATGGTTAGTCAGCAGATCTGAACTGCAAGTATGGCAGGAATCAGATCGTCATGGTCGTACTTTTTCTTGGCACGCGTATGACCCCTTGACAGGACGTTCTGCTTGTTTTGGTTCTGAAGAAGAAATGCGAATTTGGATCGAGCAATGTTACTACAAGTAACAGATAAAATACAACACTACACCAAGAACACTTGACCAAATAATTATTAATTCGTAATGCGTATTTCGTAATTGGATTGGTAATTACGAAATACGCATTATCAATTACGCACGCATTATTTTGCCCCTACTGATTGCAATTACGAATTTTATCAATTACGAATTATGTTGACTCTTTTAAAAATTATCTTCAAACTAAAACCCCCGTCTGCTTGGCGCAACAAACAGACAGGGGTAATATAGCGGTTCTCAATTAAAGAGAATACAGTTTTAGACTCTTGTGGGATGGGCATCTTGCCCGTCCATCTTTCCGGGCGAGCTAGAGAGCTACTCCCACAAAATTTGTATTACACTCAAGCACGTCCAAGAGCTAGTTTATAACTTATCGGAGTTGAACAGATGAGATGGCACTAACGAGGATCACCAATTAACACGAGGGGAGCCCAAAACCAAGGATGCATATTAATCTGTTTGAGTTTTGCCTTTTGTAAAGCTTCAGCCTTACTCATCCCTGGCTGTGCCAAATTACTGTAAAAATCCACTATAATTTGCTGAGTAGTTTTGTCATCAACGCTCCAAAGATTACCAATCACGGCTTTTGCTCCTGCCCTTTCAAATAAGTAAGCAACTCCTGTAATTGGTAGTGGGCTATTAATAATCTGCATATGGTCAGGAATTATTGGTTTGCCTGAGTAATAAGTCTGTAAAGCAGTTTGACAAGCACTGAGAACAATTAAGTCAACGTTTTCTAACCCTAATAAAGCAGCATCAGCAATCTTGAGTTTCTTATCAGAAAAAACAAGGGTATTCTCTTTAAGTCCTAGTCCATCACAGCCACCATATTGAAAACAGCCGTGTGTCGCTAAATGTATTATGGGGAAATGAGGAGTGTTGTTCTTAAAAGCGTCGAGAGTTGCCTGCTCACGGATGAGCTCTTTACTTCCAGGCAGTATTGTTGTGATACGTTGGACTTCTCTTTCTGCTTCTGGAAGAGCCAATTTTCCCTTGGGAATGGGGTTGCCAATAGCAAAAACTTTTTTGGTAGCAGTTACATTTCCTGTTTTGGCGCTTTGAAGCGAGCGAACAGAAAGGCGAGTTAAGTAACTAACAGGATATTTTTCAATCAGGTATTTTTCAGTTTCCTTATCGAAAAGAGCTTCAAAGGGAATGTAGCGGAGCGATCCTGTGGCAATAATATTTAGTTGTTTAGGTTGAGTTGCTTGAATTTCTGTTTCAACGGGACGAATTAGCAAGTCATATAGCTTCTCTAAATTATCGAGGTATTTATTTTGGAAGCGGTTGGTTAAGGACATATAACACTCAATCAATAGTTGATTGAACTGTTCTGGCTCAACAGGTATCGTCTTAACAGTCACCTGCCCATTGGTAATGACAAAGAGTGCAATTGTATTAGGGGCATCCTTAACTCCAGTAAGTAGAACGGGATGAATGACAGTTGTACCTACTGGAATACGATTTTTAAGATCAGCAATATCCTTAGGAGTTGTTTCAAACAGTTCTGCAACTTCTGGAAAGCGACGTGAGATGTCCTCAGCTTTCTTGTAAACTTTAGCTTGTAGCTTATTCACTTCTTGGGAGAGTTCCTCAGAGAATTTCCCTTGTAATTTCTGACGCTGCTTTTGCAGTTCTTCGTTTAGCTGGTTCCACTCGTCTAAAGCTGTTTGAGCCTTTTTATCTCTAACTTTGGCTTTAATAAGGCGGCTATAGTCAGCTAGCTCGGTTGTGGTGAATAAGTTAACCCAATAAAAGGCTTCATCAAATTGTTGTTGCTTGATGAGGAGATTGACTAGATAAATAAAGATCCAATTAGTAGACTGGAGAAAGTTTTGACGAACCTGCCGCTTTAAACCTTGGCGTATTTGCAAGATGAACTTAGCAGATTGCTTTAAATCAGAAATGGCACTAGTGGGTTGATTGTCTTTATCGAGCAAGATACCATTTTTACCCAAATGAATAGCTTGGTCGAGGGCATCAGCATACTGAGAATTTATCTTAAGTGCTTGTTGAAATACGACGCTGGCATCTTCGTACTTACCTTGTAGTAAAAGTACGTTACCTAACTTGTAGTACAACTTTTCCTCATCTGAGCAACTTTTAATAGCCACGCGGAATTTTTCTTCAGCATCTAAGAAATTCTTAACCTTAAACAAGTCATTTCCCTCTCTAAGAAGCGTAGAGCAACGCCTCTCCCGTTCCTCTCTGTCCTTTCTCTCCCGTTCCTCTCTGTCCTTTCTCGCCCGCTCCTCTCTGTCCTTTCTCGCCCGCTCCTCTCTGTCCTTTCTCTCCCGTTCCTCTCTGTTCTGTCTCTCCGGCTCCTGTGTGTTCTGTCTCAACTGCAGCTGCAGTTCTAACGACTGTGTTGGTTGCGGCTCAGG
>NZ_AP018268.1:1783364-1958241 GCF_002368435.1 Kalymmatonema gypsitolerans NIES-4073 | reverse complement strand
CCATTGCTATGCCCTTCTAAGCTGTTTCGCTCCCTAAATCTGTACTTTGTTGGTAAGTATACTGCCCGCCGTAATGTTGCTATTGCCTGTATTTGGGTATCCACTGTAGCCCAGTTTGCGTCTTTTAGTTTTCCTGCTGCCTTTAAACCTTCTGTTAAGGCATCCCAAGTTCGACCTGAGGCAAAAAACGCTTCTGAAGAATTCGTTAGTGCTTTGATTTCACTAACTTCAGCTTGTTTTTTTTGAGTGTCTGCTTGCCATGCCAAAATAGCAAATCCAAAAACTGCCGCAACTGAACCTGCCAGTGCTACTCTAAGAAAACGATTCAGCTTCTGTTCACTGAGCTTTCTTTGCTTTCTTTCTCTTTCCAGTTCCGCCATTAACTCTTTTAACTTCGGTTCTTGTTGCTGGCGGATAAACGCGGCTAAATAATCATGCACCAATTGATAGCGGTTTGCCGGATTTTCCCGCAGCAAAACCACCAAGCCAGATTCCACAAAAATCTCTAAAATCAAATCTAATTTGCTCGCTTCTTTGCTCACATCTGCGGCTAACGCCTGCAAATCCCGTTCCAGTTCAGCACGAGTCTTTAGCGGACGAGTCCCCTTTTCATCCGTCAGCAAGTACATCACAAATTCCGCCGTTTGCTGATTTTCTGCGCCGCAGTCCTCAACGACTGCATTTAGGTAGCGTTTTACCAGTTCTTCCTTTGTGCCACACTCCCGATATTTTGCCAAACTTGTGATGTCTTCCGTTTGCAGTTGCGCCCCCACCACTTGCAACTCAATGGGGCGCACTTCGCCCAGTTCCTGCGCTAAATCCTGCACCAGTTCTCCAACCAAAGCAGGTTCTAAGTGAAAATTAGCACGCTCTGTTAATTCCTCAATAATTGATTTAGCATCAGTCGGTGAAAAATTCCCCAACTTGTAAAGCACATGATTGCTGAGAATATCATTACTAATAATCTTCATGCTGGGCAAGTCGTTGCACTCCAGCAAATAATGTAGGTAATCCACCCGCAGCGACAAAATCACCTTCACCGATAGAACGTTGAGACACTCGCCCACAAATTCAAAAAATTGCCGCCTTTGCTGTGGTGCGATGTCAACAAAGAAAAATTCTTCAAATTGGTCAAAAATCAGTACTGGGCGTAGATTCTGTGTTTCACACTGTCGCAATTGTTTTAAAAGCGCAGCTGGGGAGTGAGGCGTTTGAGTGTTTGATACTCGTCGTTGAGTGTTTGATACTCGCGCTTGAGTGTTTGATACTCGTCGTTGAGTGTTTGATACTCGTCGTTGAGTGTTTGATACTCGTCGTTGAGTGTTTGATACTCGTCGTTGAGTGTTTGATACTCGTCGTTGAGTATCCGAGACTGACGCTTGAGTATCTGAGACTGGCGCTTGAGTATCGAAGACTGGCGCTTGAGTATCTGAAGCTGGTGCGTGAGTATCTGAAGCTGAAGTTTGCGTGTCATCAACCCATCTCCCCATGTCCCGCAAAGCTTCTACTATCTGCCATCTCAACTCATCCAGCCAGTTGGTGTAAACCCGCACTACGACAACTAAATTATCTTGAATGCCGATCGCTTTGTTTTTCAAAGCTGGTACAAGTCCTGCATTCACCAGCGAACTTTTGCCAACTCCTGATTGTCCATGAATCACTATCAATTTATAATCAGGGCGACCGATGCGTTCAATCAAACGTTCGACATCCACCAAACGACCAGATGCGCTAATTTCTGGGGCGACTTCCTGTAGAGACGCGCCACCTCTCGTCTCTACAAGTGGGGATAAATTTGCTTGTCGTGTTGCTTGTAACCTACCCGCGCCGATAAACGCCCGCAAGCCAAATTGCTGTTCTATCGAAAGTCTTTCTTGCTTAATTTTAAAAGCTTCTAGATATTCCTTTTGTTTTAAATAGAAGCTTCGTAAATTTATTAATATATTGATATAAAGCTGCGGAGCATTATCATAAACACCAATGTTTATTGCTGCTTCTAAATGAGTGATAGCCGCTTGTTCGTCGCCTAAATTTTGTTCTGCTTGCGCGAGAATAAATAAGTGGGGGATTAGGTTTTGCGGGAATTGTCGTTTTTCCCGAAAATTAGATAAAACTTCTAATGCTTTTTCAGCTAATTTTTTGGCATCTTGCCATTTCTCATTTGCCAGAGCAACTTCAGCTAAAAAGCCATAATCCTGAGATATTTTGAGCAAATTTTCTTCCGCTTCATGGACTTGCAAAGCTTGCTCAGCCAAGGCTTTTAACTGCTTCCAATCTTGTAAATCACGCAGAATAACGCCAAATTTATCAAGTAAATGAGCAATTAAATCTGGACGTTCAGCAGCTTCCAAGACTTTTATAGATTGCTGAAGATAATTTCTCGTTTGTTGCCAATCAGGATGCTCCGTGTTGTTATGTTGTAGAGACGTTGCACCCGAGAGTTCTACAGTCTGAGGGGAATTTGTTTTATGTTGCCTAGCTTTTTCGTAATAACATAAAGTGATATCGCTCAGGACTTTGCCTTGTCGTACTAAATCATTATCTTGCTGCCAAAAAGCCAAACTTCGTTGATAATATTCCAGAGCATTATCTAGCTTACTTTTCACGGAATCGGTCGAACCTCTCTCCAAACCTCTCTCCTGCAAGGAGAGAGGCTTTGAATTCTCCCCATTCCCTCTTAGGGAAGGGGGCTGGGGGGTTAGGTTTCGCGTTGGTTTTTCCAGATGGCGTGAAAAGTCAGCATTATCTAGGCGGTTATCAACAAATTCTGTTAATCCCAACAAATATTCAATTTTCGCTTTTGCTTCTGGCTCTAGAACTTGTCCAGAATTTTGCAAATCTTGCCAAGCTAATTTAATCTCGGAACATTTTTCTAAAGTCAAGCTGTCATCACCAGTAAATAATTGCTCTGCTGTTTCTTGCAAAAACGAAATCAATTCATCAGCAGCAATTGCAAAATTCCTAGTCGTTGCCCAACTTTCCAAATCAGGAGCAAACTGCATCAGCCGCTTGTGGACTTCATCATCAATCCACAACACGACAGGGAAAGGAAAATGATTGCGAAACTCCTCCCGCACTTGATTTGCAGTAATCAGCATTTGGTCGAGATTCCGCACTGATTCTAAGCCCAAAACCATTAAGGCTTGTACATCATCCCCGAATTCCTCACGAATTGCTGTGTAGAGAGTTCTGTCAGATTCCTTAAGAACCAAGACGCGGATTTCAACTTTGGAGATTTCGCGTAACCGTTCTACCAACCGCCTGCGCGAACTGGCATAATTGCACCGTGCCAGAATCAGCTTAAAGTGCCCAACAGAAGCCTCAATCGCCCAAACTAGTTGTTGCAATGAGCGATCATTATTGACACGGACATCTTCTGATTTGTCATTAGTCATTAGTCATTAGTTAGAGCTATTTTTGCGTAGGGTGGGCAGTGCCCTGTAAACCGTTTAGAGACAGATCCCCTAGTTGTTGCAATGAGCGCTCATTATTGACACGGACATCTTCTGGACGGTGCATATCACTCATGGCTGCAACTCTCTCGCCTCTGCCAAAATTGGATTGACATCAAACCAAGACTCGCCGCGATCGCGATATTCAAAAACAAACCGACTGCGGATCAACTTTTGATATCCCTGATCATCGCTCACTTTTTTCCTTTGCTTAACATGACGTAGCAATTCCCACTCATCATCAGAAATGGGCATTGTCATCTCATTGCGACGCGCACGAATCACGTTGTCCAAAGTATCACGAGTCAGAGGAAGTGACATTTCCTCCATAATCCATGTATTCAGCAGCCTTAGCAAGTCGCGCACATGACCACCACTCATTCTACATAAGCGCTCAAGTGTTGCTTTGCGGTCAAATATAAAAGTAATATTACTGAGACGCTGGTCTGGTCGCAAGTCAGGATAAGCTCTTGCCAATACCATCTCCTGGATCAGCGCCATTCCTTCTTCATGAATACTGGCATCTGACCATTGTACGGGTACCATCGGCAACACTCTAGGGTCTTCCAAAAATCGCTGTGTCAGCGTTCCATAGTCATTGGAAAACTTCAGGGCAAGTGGCATTGTATACACCATATGACAATTCAACTTGGTCAGATACTCACCCTGATCTACAAACAGGTATTCCTGTTGCGGACGCCCCCAAGGTTTGGGACGATTATCGATGCGGTCAAGATTATCTACAATTACCACGAGACCTTTTTTGCCCTGCTGTTTCAGTTTGGCTACAGCAGGTTCTAGCAATTCCTTATTAATCGCGTCCAGCAGCTTAATTTTTTGTGGTCCGAGATACTGATTGAGTTTTTCGCGCAGCGTTGAATCACTCTTGGTTTTAGCAGTGATTTCTCCAATGCCAAAAGCCAGAGTAAACTTTTCTTTTTCAGAAGTGACACCAACATCACCAACACTGGGGACTTTGAGTTTTAGTCCTGTGACTTCGGCGTTCAAAACCCTGACTGCACCTTGGAGTAACTCCTTTAGCCTGCTGGGTTCCTCAAGCGTGAGTTTCTCTAAACTTTGACTGACACGACGGGCGATCGCCAGCAGCACATCAGCAATATCCACATCAGTCATTTCCAAATCTTCACTAGACTCAAAATAGATAACATGAAAGCCATCCGCTTCCAGTTCTAATTTCAGCCTCAGCAATTCTGTAGATTTGCCACAGCCAATATGCCCAGTAAATAGAGTGCAGGTTGGGTCATGTGGCTTGAAAAACGTAATTTTCTGCTTCAGTTTACCGATAATATCTCCGCCGCGCACCGAGGAAAAGTCAATATAATACTTCTTATCCTGCGCGTTGTTAACAACCAGAGTTCGACTGGGGTCTGTGGCTTCAAAAAATTTTCGTAAATCTACTGCCATAAAGCTTGTAATCTACATTATTATTCATTTTTCATATCCTTGCTTCCAAGGATATAGGTAATTACAGCTTTGAGGCTTGATTTTTCGGTGATGTTAATAGTTTGGTTCTTAAATAAAAGAATCTGGATCTACACCCATCGCCCGCAATCGTTCCGCCAGCAATTGAGCGCGATGTTGGGCTTGTTGAACCTGTTCCTCTGGTGTCAGAATCCGTTCCCCTTGCTCGTTATACCAATACAGCCACTCCCGCGTAATACCTTGATAAGTTCCCCGTTCCATACCAATTCCCAAACCAATTTCTGGTAGCCAAACAGGATTTCCTTGTTGCAGTTGATACACACCATCAACCAACTTATAAACTTCCAAACGCGGTTTACGGCGGCGAGTGGGATGATAAATAACGTAGTACAAAACTCCTAGCTTTGCATACTGATCTTTTTTAGTGGTATATTCGCCGCGATATTTCTGAGAAACCACTTCCAGCGTCAGTATTGGGACTTGTTCCTCTTCCCACAGGACATAACTCAGACGCAGGTTTTCATCAAAAAATCGCTCAACCCCTAAGCTAAGAAACCCATCTGGGACAATTGGCGGTTGATTTGGGTCATAGTATACCCCCATATCAACGCCAAAAAACCAATCCATGCGGTCTGCCCACGCCATAGCTAGTACAGCTTTGAGTAAGCTAGGAATCAAATCTTGGAGCTCATTATCCACAGGGGTATCATCAGAATCGGGAAGTTCCTCAGACGAGGGCAAACAAGCTAGAGGGTTGTATTCTAACATGAGCGGTTTGGCAATTATTTCATAGTTAGATCATAAGCTCTTGTCTCCCTCATCCCCCTCATCCCCCTCATCCCCCGCTCCCCACCTATGGCACAATAAAGACGGTAATAAGAAAAATATAGATAAGGTAATAAGCGTGAGTCCAACTGCTCAAGCTACCGCAAGTGCGCGTCGCGTGGTATTTCCATTTACAGCAATTGTGGGTCAGGAAGAAATGAAACTGGCTCTACTATTAAACGTGATTGACCCGAAAATTGGCGGTGTGATGATTATGGGCGATCGCGGTACCGGAAAATCCACAACTATCCGGGCACTGGCTGATTTGCTCCCAGAAATCCCCGTCGTTGCTAATGACGCCTTCAATAGCGATCCCAGCGATCCCGACTTGATGAGCGATGAAGCCCGCCAACAGCTAGAGCAAGGCGCGGATATTCCCGTAGTTCAGAAAAAAGTCCAAATGGTAGATTTGCCGTTGGGAGCGACAGAAGACCGAGTTTGCGGCACAATTGACATCGAGAAAGCTTTATCAGAAGGTGTCAAAGCCTTTGAACCGGGACTACTGGCAAAAGCTAACCGGGGTATCCTTTATGTGGATGAAGTAAACTTACTAGATGACCACTTAGTAGACGTGCTTCTCGACTCCGCCGCAAGCGGTTGGAACACAGTAGAACGGGAAGGTATTTCTATCCGTCACCCAGCGCGTTTCGTTCTTGTGGGTTCTGGGAACCCAGAAGAAGGAGAACTACGCCCCCAACTCTTAGATAGATTTGGAATGCACGCGGAAATCCATACAGTTAAGGAACCAGCCTTGCGCGTGCAAATCGTCGAGCAAAGGTCAGAATTCGACCAAAATCCGCCAACATTTCTGGAAAGCTACAAACAAGAGCAGGAAGCACTGCAACAGAAAATTGTCAACGCTCAAAAGTTGTTACCTTCTGTGACAATTGATTACGACCTGCGAGTCAAAATTTCCGAAGTTTGCTCTGAACTTGATGTGGATGGCTTGCGGGGAGACATTGTAAGTAACCGCGCCGCCAAAGCCTTAACTGCATTTGAAGGGCGTACCGAAGTCACAGTTGATGACATCCGCCGTGTGATTACTTTATGTCTGCGTCACAGATTGCGCAAAGACCCCTTAGAGTCAATTGATTCTGGATATAAAGTAGAAAAAGTTTTTAGCCGCGTTTTTGGTGTAGAACTACCAGAAGAGACAACACAAAAAAATGGTACAGGACAAAAGTTAGGAGTTAGAAGTTAAAAATAAAAAATGAAGAATGAAGAGAAAAGAAATTCTTTTATCTTCTTTCTTCTTTATTTTTCAGCACTTAGCAGTTAATTATGAGATTTTGGCACTTTTGGTTCAACAGTTTTGTTTTATCCAGCCAATACAACCCGCCTCGGTTTGTAGAGATGCTGATGGTACTGCTAGCAATTGCAATGCTGATTGTTTGGAATTTTACGCTAGAGATAGCTTTTATGATACTTGGGTGGAGCTTTGTCGTTGGGGCATCTATTTCTATCTTGGTACGAGAAGCCATTGCTCCCTCACCTGATATCCGAGTTAACCAATTAGCAGCAGTGTTCTTTCTCAGCATCAGTCTTTATGGTTTTGTCTATGTATTTCAAACTCTCTAACAAATTAAAATATAGAAGATAGAAGATAGAAGATAGAAGATAGAAGATAGAATAATTTCTTCACTCTTCTGTCTTTACTCTTCTGTTTTTGCTTACCATCCTTGCATTTCCACCAGTTCCATACATAATTCATTGATGTGTTCTAAATTAGGTTTGTCAGGTAAGGAGGAGTCTTCGTACACCTTTTCCATTTCAGCAACTAAGTTTTCTGCCATTTTCATCACCTGTTCATAAGAATAATCGCCCTTGAGGATAGCTTTCAAGTCTTCTGCATCACCAGCTAGCCTTCTATCTACAATCACTTCTCCTGTTCGCAATATTTCTAGTCCACTGCGTAGTAACCTAACGCAGTGCATCCCATGCTTCAGGTCAAAACCTGATTTTATCTCCATTTCTGCCCTAGCTGGGTTTCTATTTTCCTGCCATGATAAGTATGCTTTCCATTCTCTTAAAGCTATTTGATATGTTTGGCTTTTTTTAAGTAGGCGAATAAAATCTTTACGACTATTTGTTAATTCTTGTGTGTATTCTAAAGTTTCATCAGGTAAAGAATACTGTTTAAGCACACCCTTAAAATCTATATCCGCTGTAAGCAATTTATATAATTGCTCTGCTTCTTCTAAAAACTCAATTTTTCCTCGAATTAAGTGATAAAGATATTCTAGAAAAGCATTGACTTCATCTTTTGTGAGTGGTGCTTCTTCTATATCAAAATCAGATGGAATTGGTTTCTTTTGCGGTGGATTCAACAACCACTTACGATGAGTTTCCATTTTTTTGATTTGGGCAAAGGCATAACCAGAGTAAGTATGCTTTACCTTCTTGCTGAAAAATATTTGTCTGTGGTTAATTAAGTGCTGTCCTACTGGGGTTAAAACAGGATATTCATTCAACCATAGCAATTCTAAAACATTAGGATTTGCCCCAGACAATAACTGAATAATCTTTTTTAATTCGTATATTACTGTGTCTTTGTTTCCATCTAAAAACGGAAAGATTCCTGGTTCATCCCAGCCATCATCTTTTTGTTCAATATGGTCAAATCCCAAGTAATACCTTTTGGGTGCGATAAATACTCCTCGATAATCATAGTCTGAATCAGGTCTATTTAACCCATAGCCGTGGCTACCTGCTAACCCAATTAAAATCGTTCTTTTTTCAACTTCAATTCTTTTCATTTCACAAAACGACTCCGAAGTCTTACTTTAACAGTTACCAGTTATCAGTTATCAGTGAGCCAGCGCTGCAGGAGGGTCTCCCTCCGTAGGCGACTGGCGAACCCGAAGGGTTACCAGTTTCATAATTGGGGGAAACACCACACTCCTGTGCACCGTTCGTCAAGAGACGTGCCGTAGGCATAAGCGTTGGTGTCAGTACAACCACACCAGCCCGAGAAAGCGTCACTGCGTAGGTAGCTGTTCACTGCTTTAAGTATTCGCCCTATCTTCATATTTTCAGCGATGTTATACGAACTTCATTTCTCATACCTAAGTATAAATAACTATATATTTTCCGTAAACTAATATTTCATAATGCAAACTTTTTCATAAAAACATCTAATTTCTATGCATTTCTCAAGAAAATGTTGAGATACTTATTAGGGGAGCAAACCAATTTTTAACTAACAAAGATTTTTATTTAATTTTAAGAGCTAGTTATGACAACCTTAAAATCCTGTGTTTCAGCTTGTCGGTACTGTCGATATTACACCCCACAAGGTCAGCGTGGTGGTACGTGCCGATTGTTCAATGTATCAGTGAAATCTGGATGGAAGGCTTGCTCTTTATCTGTGCCATCTTTTGCACCTGCTTGCGAAAATCTAGTTGGCACTCCTAGCTTTAGATAAAAACACTCAAAGTCTAAAAGTGTTGTTCGAGAACTCTTGTGCAACACAAAACTTACACAAATCGCTCAAGCCAAACAACTCGAACTCTTTGAAGTTTGCTTCCTGCAACGTCTGTGGTGAGTCGGCTCCTAACCTGTCCACAGGCGTTAATTTCGCGCTTGCCCTCCGGGTTCGCAGTCGCTTCAAGCCGGGGAACCCGTCCAACGCGCTGCTCACCGCACGTATTTTTTGTAAAGGGGCATTATTTAAATTAATCGCCGCATTTAAATCACGGCATTGAATGTGTCCACATCCAGCCCCACACGCATAAATCCTTTCTGACAAAGGCATTGGTTGCACGTTTGTGCAGTTAGAACACGTCTTGGAACTTGCAAACCACCTATCAACTATCTCTACTTTAGTGCCGTAAAACGCTTGCTTGTAAGTTAGCATCCGACGAAACTCGTATAGTCCCAAAGAAGAGATAGCTTCCGAGAGCTTGTGATTTGCTATCATTCCAGAAATGTTAAGATCTTCTATCCGAATCCTTACGTATTTTCGACTAATGTCGGTTGTCGTTTTCTGAAGAAAATCTTTGCGGATATTAGCAATATGAGCGTGAGTTTTTGCTATTTGACCGAAATAGCGTTTAGCTCTGTTGGATGTCAGTACACCTTTGCAACGGTTTCCTAATTGTTTGTTACGGTTGCGCCATTGTTGTTTGTTTAGCTTGGTTTTCGCTTTCTTCAAACTAGTGGGCGCTTCTATCGTTGAACCGTCAGACAAAGTCGCAAACGTTTTTACTCCTAGATCTATCCCAACTGATTCAACTTCATGAATCAAGGGAGGAACTTTTTCAACATCTAGAACAAAACAGACAAACCACTTATCAGCAGTTCTAGAAACAGTAAAAGATTGACTAGAACACAAAAAAGGGATTGGTTGTTTAAGCCTGAACTCGCCCAAGCCTGGTATCGTGATTCGCTTTCCTGGATGCAAAACTTGACGATTTGTGAAAGGCAGCATTGGTTGTCCCTTTGCTGGATAGACACCTGCTTTTTTAAGCACAGTGAAACTATTGCCTTTCTTTTTGTTCTTCATCTGAGGAAACCCAGCCTCTCCTTTACGCCACTTATCAACTGCTTTCGCGCTTATTTCGTAGCGCATTGGAGTAGATGGCTGAAGGATACTGCTGCACCCATCCATACTCTGGATTTGTTTTTACATAGTTTGTAAAAATCTTTTCGATAGCTACTAAACGCTTAGAGTCTCCCGCTTTTATCCCTTCAAACTCCCAAGAGTTAGTAAGCAAAGAAAGTCCAAAATTGTAGACAAACCTAGCAAATCCTGCACATCCCGCTAGCCTAGTCTTTTCTTTATTATTAAGTTTTAATTCTAGCTTTAAGGAGTACATTTGCAGAGGTGACTTTATGATAATTTGCTCTAGTATACTAGAAATTGAGTCAAATAGAAAAAATGACTATAAAGTTTAAACCTCAAGGAGATAAAGCTTTGGACAAGATCCCTTTTCAGGTCAAGGTAAGACCTGGTTTAAGGGAAAGAATAAAAGCGATACCTGGATGGCAGTCGCTTTTAAGAGAAAAACTGGAACAATGGGTAGAAGAGTGGGAGCGAAATATGTAGAAATAATTGAATTGTTAAATGATTTGGCTACTTAGTAACACGTCTGGTGAAGGGTTGATCCTGTTTTACTTTGACAAAAACTTAGTCCTTAGGGTATATTTATAGATCGTGTGTCTAATTCCTGCTCGGATCAGGTAAAGACAATGCAAAAGCTGGAAAGCTTTGTCAAGAGCATACGATCCAGCTACCTGTACGGCAACCTCAAGGACAATTCCATGACCTACGCAATTATTGAAACTGGCGGCAAACAATTACGAGTCGAACCAGGTCGCTTTTATGATATTGAACTGCTTTCTGTCGAACCGGACGAGAAAGTTACCATAGAAGCAGTATTGTTAGTGCAGCATAACGGCGAAGTCACCATAGGACAGCCGCATGTGGCAGGGGCAAAGGTAGAAGGAACGGTGTTGCGGCATCTTAGAGGTCGCAAAGTCCTGGTGTATAAAATGAAACCGAAAAAGAAAACCCGCAAAAAGCGGGGTCATCGCCAGGAAATCACCAGATTGTTGATTAACTCAATTAGCGTTGATGGTTCAGTTCTTGCCTCAGAAGACAGCGCAATCACTCTCACACCAGATGCTGAGGTGACAGAACCAGTTGCCACTGGTGCCGAGAATAATGAAACTCAACAGACTATCGATGTTACTGCCGAATCAGTTGCAACAACTGAAACTCAAGAGGCTGCTGACAACCCACCTGCTGTAGAAACTGCTACTGAATAATAGATAAAAGAAGTAGAAATACAAGAGGAAATTATGGCTCACAAGAAAGGAACAGGTAGTACACGTAACGGTCGTGACTCTAATGCTCAAAGATTGGGTGTTAAGCGTTACGGTGGTCAAGTTGTGCGGGCGGGAAATATCCTAGTTCGCCAGCGTGGCACTAAATTTCACCCTGGTAACAACGTCGGTATTGGCAGTGATGACACTCTGTTTGCTTTAGTTGACGGCGTGGTCACCTTTGAACGCAAAGGTAAAAACCGTAAAAAACTTAGTGTTTACCCAGTAGCTGCGGCAACTGAGGCTGTTGTAAGTTAGTAAAAAGTCTATAGTCAAGAGTCGATAACAACTATTAACTCTTGACTATAGACTCTGACCAAGAAAGAACTCACCAACTCAACAGACAGAATTCAGCATGAATTCTTTGCAAGTGGGTAGAGAGTTCTTTTTCACTTGCCACCGAATTTCTTTGTAGGCGCATGAATGATTTGATACTGGCTTAGCCGGATTTATCCGTGGTGTCATTCTGACTTCTGAGTTCCTAGCTGCGGTTTCTGAATTTTGAGTTCTCCTCAAATAAGCTTATGGATGAGCGCACCTAGGGCTAACCCAGTCAAGGAAAAGATAGATAAAAAGCAAAAGGATTGCCCCTCAGTGAAGCCGGCGGTTTGAAAATCTATCTTTCCCAAGACAGCCGCAGCAATAATTACCAAGGTATCAAGAAATACTCGGAAGTGGGCTATCATCAAAAAGAATAAGAAAGCCGCTAAAACAGTAATACTAAAAGATTTGAGGTTTGATTTGAATAAGACAAAAGAATAGTCTGTCAGCGTTCTCCAAGAAATGGTTAAGCCTGCCAGGAGAACCAAGATAGGAATTACAACCAGCAGCCATATAAACCAAGGAGCAGGAGCATATGTTTTGGATATCACCCAGCCTAAGGTAGTGTAAGTCAGCAGTAGTAATACTAGGGAAACAAAGGGAAGTCTTTTCAACATTGACATGGGTTCTTCCCATTATAAGGACAGGCTATCATTCCAAAACTATCTAAAGGATAAGAAAACATAAGGATATTGCTCTGTAAGAAAGGATGAATCTGTTGCCTACACTATAACCCATCAAAAGAAAGCCAATGAAAGTTGATAGATCTTGGCTTGAATGACTTAGACTATAAATTTAATATCATATTTTTTCTACCTTCAATCAAGAGGCTGTTATGCTCTCCCAATAAAAGCAAAGCAAGTTTGCCAAGAATTCCGGCACAAATTGTTAAATATTTTCTTAAACATTTGTAAACTGTTAGCAGCTAAGTAGCCGCGTGTCATGTCTTGTTAAGGAATTATCATGAGACAACTTGTTATAGCTGAGCGTGTAAGCCTGATTGGTCATATTTTGGCAAAGGCTTTTGGGCTGATAGGCATTCTATTGGTCATACCCAATGCCGAAATAATTTTGAACTCAGGAGGCGTTGGACAAACAGCCATGCAGTTGAGTTTAGCTGATGGCGGTGTGGTAGATATTATTTTGGGGACAATAGCTGTCTCCATTTATGCATACCGGATATTGGGATGGCGCACTTGGCTAGGGTTTATGCTGCCAGCTATGTCAATATCGGTGGGCAGTGAATTACTAGGAACTAGCACTGGGTTTCCCTTTGGAGACTACACTTACTTGAGTGGCTTGGGATATAAGATTGCGGGGCTTGTCCCATTTACAATTCCCTTATCCTGGTTTTATGTGGGCTTGTCTTCTTACCTGATTGCTCGTGCCGGTCTGGGTGTGGCTCAAAATCCCAGTTTAGCGCGCCATGTAGGTGCCATAGCCTTGGGCGCAATGCTGTTCACCTGCTGGGACTTTGCATTGGAACCAGCTATGAGTCAAACAAATCTCCCCTTTTGGTATTGGGAAAATCCAGGAGCATTCTTTGGAACACCCTACCAAAATTATGCGGGTTGGTTTGGCACTAGCGCTCTGTTCATGACAGTAGCAGCCTTGTTATGGAAAAACACACCAATTAAAGTGGAGCGATCGCAACTCTGGGTACCCTTAATCGTTTATCTCAGCAATTTTTTCTTCGCTGCTGGACTCAGCTTAGCTGCTGGATTTGCTATCCCAGTTTCGTTGGGCTTTGTGATTGGCGTAGTTCCTGCTGTGGTACTTTGGTGGAGATCAAAAGCTGCATATGCTCATGTTGCTGTTGCACCAACAACCACTGAAGTTTCTGTAGCGAACGTCAAAGTTGCCGTTAAATAGAGCATTGATTTCCATCGCCAGGTATTTTGCTGTGCTAGACGTGTGGACGATAGCAAGTGCTATCTCACTCTTATTACTACTGATTCAACTACCAGCGACAGCAATTCTGCTGTCGCGCCTTGTCAAAGGACCTAGCCGCCTTCCTCCCATTGCACCCAAAAATCCCACACCAGAACTTTTGGGTGCTGTCAGCGTTGTCATTCCCACCCTGAATGAGGCTCTTCGTATTAGTCCCCTGCTAGATGCGATAAGTCGGCAAAGCTACGAAGTCCGGGAAATTATCGTTGTAGATAGCAAGTCTGGTGATGGCACACCTGACTTGGTAAAAGCGGCACAGCAAAAAGACCCTCGCTTTCGCCTGATGACAGATGATCCCTTACCCACTGGTTGGGTAGGGCGTCCTTGGGCGTTGCATTACGGCTTTTTGCAGACCTCGGAGGGAAGTGAGTGGTTTCTCGGTATGGATGCTGATACACAACCATCACCAGGTTTGGTTGCTGGTTTGGTGAAGACAGCAGAAGAGCAAGGCTATGACTTGGTTTCCCTCTCACCCCGGTTCATTCTCAAATATCCAGGAGAGTGCCTGCTACAACCAGCATTGCTGATGACTCTGCTTTATCGATTTGACCCTGCTGGTGTCAATACAGACCAGCCAGAACGGGTGATGGCAAATGGGCAATGCTTTTTATGTCGTCGCTCTGTTCTAGCGGCTGTCGGTGGATATACGAGTGCAAGTGGTTCTTTTTGTGATGATGTTACCTTAGCACGGAATATAGCCGCCTCTGGGTTTAAAGTCGGCTTCTTAGATGGGGCAAAAGTGCTGAAGGTGCGGATGTATGAGGGAGCAATGGAAACTTGGCAACAATGGGGGCGCAGCCTTGACCTGAAAGACGCTTCCTCCCGCGCTCAAATTTGGGGGGATTTATGGCTACTTTCAGCAGTTCAAGGTCTACCCCTCATAGTTGTCCTGAGTTACCTTAGTCTTTCCCGGACTGTCTCGTTGTCCCCCTCTCCTCCCCTCCTTCTTTTGGGGCTGAATCTATTTCTACTGGTGATTCGTTTTGCAATGCTTTTTGCGATCGCACCTTCCTACGATTGCGCGGAGCGCAGTGCCGGAGGCAATCGCACTCAAGCAAACGGTGGCTGGTTGTTCTGGCTATCACCTCTAGCTGATCCAGTAGCGGTGCTGCGGATTTTCTTATCTGCATTCCGCACTCCAACAGAGTGGCGAGGGCGAAAATACTGAAGATAAAAGATGGAAGATAGAAGATGGAAGAAAGAACTCAGAACTCAGTTGTCAGAACTCAGAAGAATGAGTGAAACTAGGAAACTCCCAAATTTTACATTGTCAATATTCTGTGTTCTGCGTTCTTCTTCACTCTTCATTTTCCACCTGGTCGCCCCGTTCCAGTTCCCAAAGAATTTGATTGCCTTCGCGTCGCACTCGTGATACAATCCAGTTCCGCCAACGCCACTCGTCTCCACGACTCGTGACAGCGCTGGCGTGGACATCCATCAAGTCTGCGAGTTCGGAACTGGTGATAAGGTAGCCTTTTTCAGCAATTTCGTCAGCAATACGTAAGGTTTCAACTAAGTTGCGGAGTTGCGTTACCCTGATTTCTCGAGGTAATTCCTCGCTGACTGAGGCAGTAGGGTGGGTATGTGGTTCCATGTTGGTTATATCTGTTGCCAGAGTACTGATTTCTTGTGTCTTTTTGTTAATTATTGTAGAGTTTGTACCAAAATCAGATCCTCTTGATACATTTACCTCGCTTTTTTGCTCTAAGAATTGCTGAAAATTAGAAAAGTCTTGTTGTTGCAGGGATAGGGTTTTGCCATTGGCGAAGGCGCGGGCGATCGCATCACAGCGTTCGTTACCAACATTACCTGCATGACCACGGACATACTCCCACTTTACCCGTGGGTTATTAAGTTCATCCAAGGTTTCTAACAAATCTTGGTTAAGAACGGGATTTCCATCTGCCTTTTTCCAGCCTTTCTTTTTCCAGCCTTTAACCCATTTGGTAACGCAGTTGATCAGGTATTCGCTGTCAGTGTAGAGAGGGATGGATTCACTTTGTCCGGAGTCTTTTAAAAACTGGAGGGCGGCGATCGCAGCTTGCATCTCCATTTTGTTGTTGGTGGTTCGGGTGGATGCACCGCCCATTTCGTGGATGGAACCATCATCGAAGTAGACGACTACGCCCCAACCGCCAGGACCGGGGTTGCCTGTGCAAGCGCCATCTGTGTATATACTTTTGATTGTAGGAATTGAAGACATAGTTGAGATTTTAAACCGCTCCTGAGCCAAGGACGCCAAGAAAGCCAAGAAAGGCATTTAGCGGCGAAAAATGCAAAGGACAATTCAGGTTAGCATAATTGCATTGTATAGATGTAGTCTGCTGCGTCTTTTTTCGGGGTATCACTACACAAAAAATTACGGGTGGGGTGCGATCGCCCAAACTGTAATAAAGCTTTGGTCGGGTCCGTAATACCAAAATATCCTCCAAGCACTAGGAGTGTTATTCTCGACATAGGCTTCAAAGACCTTTTGTAGAGAATTCTCCTGCCGCATTAAGGCTGCCAGAAAGGCATTGAGCGTAACTTCATCTAAGGAATTCATTTATTTTTGTTTACCTGTAATAATGAATGCTGCCCAATAGTATGGGTGTTTATATAGCTTTTTATCTGATTCCATTTTACTAATTTTCTCTACCTCCGTTTCTAAAAAAGGTCTTATTTTTGATTCTTCATCCGGCAGTTGATTCAGGAAATCTTCATACCATTGTTTCAATTTTATAACAGTTAGTTCCTTCAGCCATTCAGTTGGTTCTACCAAAGCAATGGCATCAGATTTATCTGGCTGCCGTCGGTGGTAAAATTCTATCATCACCAAAGCACTGGCAGCTGATTCTACAGTCCACAGGGTACTCACCACATTTGCTACTCCCCGACACAAAAAGCCACTGACTAAACCCACATATTCTGTCGTAATTGTTTGGTTGCCAGTCATAGCAGTTTCGCAAGCCGAGAGGCTAACAAGGTTGTAAGTTGTGAAATTCTTTTTGAAGATTTCTTCTAGGGTAAGTTTGTCTTCACCTGCTAATGCTAATTCTGATTTTTTCGGGTCAATAAAATTGTATTTTCCATGCCCTGTAAAATGAAATATCTCGTAACCATCTTCTAATACATTTTCCACCTGCTGTTTAGTAGCTTCTTTTCCCTGGATGCGTTTCGGATTATCAAACATCAGGCTAATAGCTTCCGATTCAAAGAGGGCAAAATTTAGTGATTTTAGACCTTTACTAGTGGGTACTTCTACACTAAGTAGCTGTTGCACTCCTTCCTTGCCTCCCTTTGGAGAAAACTCTTGTAAATTTATGCCAATTTGAGCGCTGGGCAGATAGGCAATAGTGAAATTCAACCCTTCCCCCTGCCCATTGAAAAGCGCATGAAGGGGAAATCTGTGCAAGTCGCGGTGGGGAATTAAAATCAGGTGCGTGATGTCTTGAAGTTCCTGTTTAATTGTGAGAATGCTGAGGATTTTTTTGAGGTCATTGAGCCTATGTAAGAGTTGTCAGCGCCTGGTTGTAACTGTTAACGGCTTTGTGCCAATAACTGCGGGGACGGGAATCACCTCGCCCTCGGAAATAATGTGCTTTACCTGTATATTGATGCAGCTTACCCCAACCTTCTGGATGGCTGTGTTGGTGGCAATACTTCAACCCTTCCTCATAGCTTGCCAATCGCCCCTCATACCCGCGCTGATTGAGGCTGGGATTTTGTTTGATAATAGCACTTAAGGAAGCCCGCAGCTGGTCAGAACCAACTGATTTTTCTGCCGCAATACCCCGGTTAATCCAAGCTTCATAACTGTTGGGTTTGAATTCTATGGCTTTGTCGAAAGATGTTATTGCTTCTTCATACTGTCGGAATTGATCGCATAGCACAACGCCTTTAAATAACCAAGCTTCGTAATCGTTGGGTTTGAACTCTATGGCTTTGTCGTATGACGCGATCGCTTCTGCATATCGCCCTAAATTTCTCAGCAAAATACCCCGGTGAAACCAAGCTTCGTAACTGTTGGGTTTGAATTCTATAGCTTTGTCAAAAGATGTGATTCCTTCTTCATATCGCTTTAATTTGCTCAGCGCAAAGCCCCGATTCAGGCAAGCTTGCTCAAAATCAAGTTTGAGTTCTATAGCTTTGTCGTAGGATGCAATCGCATCTTCATGTCGCTCTAACTTAAAAAGCGCATTGCCCCGGTTGTACCAAGCTTCATGGAAGTCGGGTTTTATCTCAAGGGCTTTGTCGTAGGATGCGATCACATCTTCAATTCGCCCTAAGTTAGAAAGCGCATTGCCCCGGTTGTACCAAGCTTCATGGAAGTCGGGTTTTATCTCAAGGGCTTTGTCGTAGGATGCGATCACATCTTCAATTCGCCCTAAGTTAAAAAGCGGATTGCCCCGGTTGTACCAAGCTTCATGGAAGTCGGGTTTTATCTCAAGGGCTTTGTCGTAGGATGCGATCGCACCTGCAAAATCTCCTGCCATCAATTGCTCATTACCTTGGTTTAACCAAGCTTCTGCATCTCCCTCCTCTGTTTTCTCTGCGTCCTCTGCGCCTTGGCGGTTCGTTTCTCCTCCCCTCGCCAACACCCGCATCCCAATATCACGCGCCACATCTCCCACTTCCCCAACGCCCAACTCACCCATCTGCACCATCCGCGCTGCTAACTCATCATTCGGTGCGGTTGATACTAACAATCTTTCCCCAAAGCGCCGCAACCATTCCACCAAACCTGCCTGAGTGATTTTCTTTGCATCCAAGAAACCCTTTACCCGTCCCCGACTCCAGCCCTCATTCACACCTGCCAACAGTTCGAGGAACAATGCTTCATACTCCGCATCTGTCGGCTGTTTCCGTGGTTCTACCCTCCTGTGTCTCCCCGACTGAGGAGATTGCTTGCTGCCAAATAAGCGCTGAAAAAACCTTTTGAGCCACTGCCAAAACTGCCTGAGCATCGAAAAAACATTGTATCGCTTTTATCGTGTATTATAGCGATTTCACTTAAGGGGCAGTAGGATGCGATTGCGCACAGCGCAGTGCCAGAGGCAATCGCACGAAGTACCCGCATAAAGGCGATCGCATTAATTTCATGAGTGCGATCGCTACCCAACGTTTGCCTGACTCAACCTACAGCAAATTCTGTGTATTGACGCATCTTGGGTGGGTCAATACCCAACACAATATCGTGTTTTGGCACTCCTATTTCAACTAGCTTATTGGCAATGCCGACTTCTGTTCCGTCCTGCTGTACCCAGATTTTTCCATCAATGATGTCGAGATGAAGCACAACTCCATAGACACGATCTGAATCACGCCAGCCGACATATACTAATTGATAGCGTTCGCCCTTGGCGGGTGCTCTGCACCATCGCGCTCTTGATCAAAAATTGTCTCTGCTTGAATGCGGCTGTCCCAAACTAACTGAGCGTGTTCACTCAGCAATCTTTGAATGTGCTGACGATATTCTTCTACGGCTGCCATCGCTTAATCACCTCCTGATCAATATCGTAGATCAGCAGATACACTTGATGCTGCTCAACCAGTGACTGAATAAATGATGTGGTGAAAAACTGCTCATACACGTTATTCGGCACTGCTAAATATAATAGGCGATCGCCCAATGTTAAGTAGGGTGTGTTACGGCTTTGCTATCACCCACCATGCGCTTATAGCGGTGCGTTAGGCGCTTTCGTCATGTTTTTCGTTACAAATCATATTGAAAAGGTGCGCCTAACACACCCTACAGTAATTTTATTTTTACTTTATTTTACTTTATAAATCACCTCTAATTAACGGTTTAATTGTACTACAAATATCTAGAAATTTTCTTCAACGATAATTGTCAATAACCTGGTTCATAAATTTCTGCCAGTTTTCATTGGGAACCCAAATTTTCTGTAAGTCTTTCTTTGCTTCTTCCTCACCAATGTGTTCATGAATGTGGCGATAAAGATACATGAAAGCTGAAACTCTCATATTAGCAGCACAGTGAACCAAGACTTTTTTATCGGCGTTTGCTTCCATGACGCTAAAAAATTCGTTTACATTTTCAATAGTAGGTTTTTCCCATACCACTGGAATGTGGACGTACTGCATACCTTCAGCTTCCACAATTTGTTTTTCATTAGGTAAAGCGTTGGTAGATTCTGGTAGTGCCAAATTCACAACGACTTGATATCCTGATTGTTGAATTGCTGAAAACTGTTCTTTTGTCGGTTGTCCGGAAGTGGCAATTGAATCTGATATTTTTAGGTAGTTGTAGATGTCTTCAATATTATTACCCATGATATTTATACGCAGGATATTGTTGACAGATAGTTTGAGAAAACCAGAGATATTTTGAATTATGTTATTGAACATATTCATCATGTCTGCTCCGAGTACATTATTAGCAAAGTCTTTGCTATCCTTAAGGGTAAAATGCTCCTATTAGTTCTCATTATTGGTGTGTGCCAGCAGAAAATTGGTGGTTTCTGTACATCAACCGTATTTCACCTACGTTAGCTGAGAAGCCCCAACGTTCATAAAAAGGAATCATTTCTGGTAGACAATAAAGAGCAATTTGCTCAACAGAGGAAAGTTTGGGATGATTGATAACTGTGTCTATTAGCTTAGCACCAAGACCCATTTTTCTATGTGTTGCTTTAACGATAACATCATAAATAGTTGCCCTATACACAAAGTCGGTGAGAACACGAGTAAAACCAATTAATTGTTCGCTCTCATCTACCAATCCAACGGTAATGTCTGACCCTGCAAGCATCTTAACAACGTCTTCACGAGTACGTTTGTAGCTCCAAAATTCACTTTTGTACAATTCCAGCAATTCTGAAATCTGGTTTTCGGTCAGATTGGCAACAATTTGATAAGTCATAATTGCACCTGGTATTTATTCATTTTTTAGCGCTAGTTAGTTTCTAGCTGCGCTAAAGCACAACTACAAACCCATAAGCAATTGCAAATGGTATGCAAGTTGAAAATGCGACAGCTTATTCTGGTTTTACCCCAATTAACAGTGCAAGTTCTAGCCATTTCCAGTAACAGTCTACGTCGATAAAACCAATATCTCGCAGCCAACGCAGCTGTGTTTCCACGTCCAAAAGCTTATTAGATGGGTCGTCTTCCTCAAGAGTCCTACCGATCGCATGTAAAAAACGTTCGTGCAGCTTTGGAGTGGGTGAGGCGACATGTTCCAAGTTGCAGAAAATTCCGCCTGGTTCTAGCAGATGAAAAATTTCTCTGTATAGGGAATGTTTGCGTTGATCACTCAGGTGATGGATAGCAAAACTGGAGACAACCGAATCAAACAAACCCAACTCAGGTAGTGGTACATCTAAGTTATGTGTAATGACTTGCACCGTAGAATCATCGGCAAAGCGAGTTCTTACAGCCTCCAGCATGGTTGGTGAAAAGTCAACAGCAACGCTTTGGACGTGGGAACGTTCTATTTTGAGTAGTGCTAGCAAACGACCGTCTCCAGTTCCCAAATCGAGAATGCGTTTCACTGTCTTGGGGACGTGTTCCAAGAGTACTGCTTCGCCCTCGGTGCGATGAGGTATTTGATCCGCTTTTGCCAGGTAGCGTAATGCGTGTTCTGCGGTATTCCAGAGGTTAATTTGACTCATCAGAAGATGTGGTTGCAATCGCCATCTTTTTAGCTTATCAGTAGTGGTGGGTTTAACGCAGCAACTAGAATGTAGCTAAGAACCTAGGTTATAACCACTGCTGGAACCAATTTCTAAAACATTACCATGTAGGTTGGCGAAGAAAGAATCTTGGCGATCGCTGATAAATACATATTAATATCAACATACCAAGGTAAAACCAAAAAGCAAAAATTCAAAAGCGAGAGATGAGTGCGATGACTCTCAACATATATCTAACTCATTAAACGATAATTGTTCGTATAGCATCATATTCTCATTATTTTAGATGTCGCCGCTCTGCTAACCAGGTGAAGAAGATGACACCGCAAAAATCAGCGGCTGAGTCAAGTTTATCAAAACCCGCACGCCATATAAATATCTCAAGGAACTCGTCTATAAAACTAAAAAATAGAACGATAATTGGTGCAACTGGCAGAAAAAATTGAAAAAAAATAATTTTATATTTTTTAATTGATAAATGACCTATGTAAGCAAGAAAACCTATGAAAAGAAAATGGAAAATTGTATCGATAGGCTGTATTTTTGTAATTTTATATGGAATAATGTTCACATAGATGGCAAGAGATATAGCAGCTAGAATTCCCAAGTAGAACCAAAGTACAAAAAACCAAAAGCGATGAGATGGCATGGCAATTATTATAAAATTCCTATAACTCATTCAAGATAAAAAAGAGCGTTCCGCAAACGGAACGCTCTTATTCGGAAAAATTTATACTAATTTCATAAATTGGGGTACACAATACCCGCGATTGTGAAACTATCATGCATGAAGGTTGGCTTGTTCTTGCAACCACGGCTCAACAGGTTGTCCATCTTTGCGACGCAACTCAATTTCAACAACCATAACTGATTTTGAACCAGGAGGTGCAGGTTTTTGATGGAAAAGAATGTCATAATCTGCGGGATTTTTATTGCGTTCTTTCAACCAATCCTGCACTTTGATTGTGGCGAAAAATGATTGCCCTTGCTCAAACATTTGGGTAATCTGCATTTGAAGTGAGAAGGGATTTAAACGACCCATTGTATACCGCCTTTGTTAAGTAATTTCAAGTTAGGGGTTCACCTTACTTTATGTTATCTCTGCTGCCACCTTTAACAGATGTCTCCATTTAGATGTAAAAAAGCAGATGAGTTGGTAGTTATTGGTATTGTTGGGTTTCACTATCGTTAGCTCAACCTACAACATTTGCGATCGCCGTTAGCGGAGCATGCGCTTTACGCTCAGGCGGGCCTTTCTTTGCCCATCACGAACGCGAGTGCGTGTCCGTACCTCCTCCGGAGGAGCTTGCGCTAACGGCGTTCGCCCTTGGCGTGTCGCGCAGCGTGTCCGTGCCTCCTCCGGAGGAGCTAACGCTAACGGCGAAGCCGTGCCGCAGGCTCAGGACTCAGCGGGACAAAAGTGCGATTGCACAGAGTACCGACCTCCGTGCGATCACCAAGGGCGATCGCTCCCCGCCATCGCACCCCGCAGTGACGTTGAAGCAATAAGCACCGCTTGTTAGCTGTAAACTTTTCTTCTACTGTGGGGGTTCGGTAAACCTCATAACGTATAGTTGATGAGTCGCACTCAAAGTTAATCTGCACTCAAGGAGAACCCTGAAAGCTTTCTAAGTACGGTAACCTGCAATGCTAAATCTATTAGCTGACCGTTAAAATTGAAGCAAGAAAGCGAATTGAGGAGCCACCACCAAGATGCAAGTTACATACGATTCAGATAAGCGCAAACTGCTATCATCTCTGTGTCATGGGGCGATTTTCTTTAGTACAGCATTGTTGTCGATTGGGGTTCCAATTGCAATTAACTTACTTTCCGACGACCCAGTTGTTAAAAGCAATGCCAAAGAATCAATTAATTTTCACTTCAATGTTTGGTTCTGGGCAATCTTAATTGGAGTTCCAATTGGGATTTTATCTTTTCTCACCTTTGGTCTTGGCGGAATTTTGTTCTTCCCCGTTGTTGCTTTTGGCTTTGCACTGCACTGGGGACTGACAATTTGGGCGCTGTTGCACTGTTTCACCAAGCCTGATGAACCGTTCCGTTATCCATTTATTTTTCGACTTTTCTAATCATACCTACTCAAAATAAAATTAGTTTTTGGAAAAGGGATTGAGACAAGCATCCCTTTTTTATTTAATTATGCGATCGCGCCTTGCGCGGCTCCCTTCGGGAGCATCGCGAAGCGGGCGCTCTGCGCCATCGCCCGCAAGGGCTCGGCTCCCAAAGGGAGCCCCGAGCCTACGGCGGGGACTCAGTGCCATCGCACTTCATGAGAGGTTAGGTGGAGCAACAGCATAACTCAAAAATTGATGAGTTAATGTTGGCAGTATCATCTGGTTGAATGAGTGATGAGGTGTAATCGCCTTGAATAATTATGTTTTTCTCTTAAATGATGCTGACTAAGTAACTGATTAAGGAAACTAGATTTGTATGTGCGAAAATCTTCTAGATTATCGATTTGAAAAATTCTTATTGTATCTATGAATGACAGAGTATATACTTTGCCTTGTATTGCGATATCTATTGTACCAGAATTGTAACAATCAAGTTAAAATAGTCAATAAAAATGATTAAGCCTAAAAAAATGTATCGCGGACACGCAATAGAAAAAGTTGGTCACGGTAAAAGGGCGGTATTTCAAACAACTATTAACGAAAAAGAATGGTCTAGTATGACTGAATTAGAGGTAAAAACAGCAATTGATGTTTGGATTGATGAAGGAATAGAGCCGTAGTTATCGTGCAGATATTTATCGCAGCGCTGGCAAAGATATGAGTTGTGGGAGCATACTTGCGACTTGTGAACTATGGTTTTGTTGCAAAGTGGGCAATTGCTTGTACTATAGAGTTTATAGAGTCCCCTTGTTACTAAAACTTTAGTTTGATATTAAGGAATCAAGAAATGTCTATTGAAACTGAAATAGTTGCTTACATTCAAGAAAGCGAATTTGATGCTCTTTTAAGTGAACAGAAAGTTGTTATTGTTGACTTTACTGCTACTTGGTGTGGTCCTTGTCGCTTGATTAGTCCATTAATGGATAAGCTCGCCCAGGAATACAAAGGTCGCGCCAAAGTTGTTAAGGTAGACGTGGATAACAACAAGCCGATGTTCAAAAAATTCGGACTTCGCAGCATTCCAGCGGTTTTAATTTTCTTCGATGGTTCTTTAGCAGAAACAATTGTAGGAGTTTCTTCTTACGAGCAGTTTAGCAGCGCTGTTGATAAACATATGAAGCTTGTTCAAGAGTAGTGGTAAGTAACCAAACAAAATTTCAACAAAATTTCAAAGGTGAAGGCAGAACTTTAACCTACGAGTGAGTTAATGATCACAAAGGACACATGAAAGCAGATCGTATTGTTGAGACAGGGGAAGAAATTCCAGTGTAGCACCTCTTCCCTGTCTCACTGGTACCACCCCGCAGTCACCGCGTGGGGTGGTTTTGCTTTAGTGCGATCGCACCTTACGGTAGGTTGGGTGAAGCGACAGCAGAACCCAAAATTTTATTGGTTAAAGTTGGATTTATTGCTAGCTTTTAGGTTCATGCAGCATTTTTAAGTGCAGAGGTAAATCTATCTCTTGGAATTCTTCAGCAGGAGTAGTAGGTAGACCACTTAATTCAAATAAATCTCTGATTTTTCTGGTAAGTATTTGAATCAATGTACCATTTTTAGTCAGTTCAGATATATCGTTTTTATCTAAAACAACTATCATTTTATTTGTCTTAGCATGAAAAAGTATCTGGCGAAGCCTACAATCACTGACTGTTCGTTTTCTTGAAGTACCTGGTTTGGGAAAACCTGTTGCTCCATTAAGTGTAAAGAAAATACCAAGTCCCGCACTACATAGATTTAACTCTATAATGTTACACAGTCGAGCAAATTGTTTATCAGGTACAGCTGACTTTGTTGCTTTTGCCTCAATCACAATATCTCTCTGATTCCAATCTAGATATAAAGTTTTACATACAGCTTGCCAAGGAACATCATCCCCACTTACTAACAAATCATATTGAGGACCTGCTGACTGAAAGCTTTTGATGCTTTGAATACCCTTTAACCCTTGAAATACCAGAAAAACAATCTGTTCTAGTAACTTGCCAGCTTCCTGTGTTTGTATAAGTGTAGGTTTCTTGATTTGTGTAAATTCATTAAGTTTATCTAAAAAATGAGATAGTTTTTTATCTGCTATGTATAAATAGGATGCTAATTTATTCAATGCCGGATGCCCTGTTTCAAGCAACTCCATCGCGTTAATCATGTCTTCAACAAGTTGCTCTTGACTACGCATAAATCAATCAAACAAATTCAATTTTCTGGTTGAAGTGCGCCATAATATCGAACGATAAATCATTATAATTTTCCACACTGCTTTCACAAAGGGGACAAACCCAAGGTAAATCGGGAAAACCTTTACCAAAAGGAATTGCCCCTGTTGGTACATCAGGTTCACAGTTGTGATAAATCAGAAGTTTAAGTTCGCAAAGTCCCTCTGCTTCCAGAAGTGTCAAAATGGCCAAAGCTTCAGAATATTCGATCCCCAATAGAACAGCAAGTTGATGTGGCATTGCCGTTGCCAATGCCTGAATGTGTTTGCTAAGTTCAGCCTTCTGTCTATCGGACAATAAGTCCAAACGCCCTTTTGTTATGAAGCTAGCCATCGCTGTAGCCTCGAAGTCCAAGTTCCTTCAGGAGAAAATTTAGAACACTAGTACTACCATCATACGCTGAATAGCACCTAAGGTGCTGAAGAGAGTCTTGGGTTTTAAAATTAGGTTTTAGTCCAAAATAGCAGTGTGCTTTAAAGAGATACTCTAATTTAATTTTTTTTAATCTTTCCCCCTCAGCATCGCTATAAATTATTTCCCTGTCAAGACTGAATTCATAAGATTTTGTACCCCACTCTTTTATCATGGTCAACAAAATCGCATCTTCAACACCACTCATTTTCTCTGCGTCATCAGCTAAATCAAGCGTACTTAAAACAGACTTAGCTATGTGTTGTGAGAGAGCTTGTAATCCCCTGACATCAATTTCTTGCACTCCAGAACTATGAGCATTGATAGCAAGTCCTGACGCTTCTGCTCGAATGCGTGAGTGTTTCCATTTATATGGAGGTTTATTGAGATATTTATCCCACATATCATGTAGGACAAGCTTATGGAGTTTGGGATGTTCCCATTTAGCTTGGCAATGATTGGCTAATTCATCAAAAAAACTAGAAATATGATGCCAAAAAGGGAATTGAGCGGGTTGATCTATATGTTCCTTTGATATTGAGCTAAAAGTGAACCCATCCCAAGATAAAGCAATATAGTCTTCACCGACCTCAGCAATTACAGACCAGCGAATATAGCGTTGATCTACTTGATTAGTATCTCCACTTCCTCTAAGAACATGATCTATGATCCGATAGGTTCGGATATACCATTTCTTGTATTGATTCGGCTCTTCAATTGGACCGTACCAACCATCTTTGCCAAATTCTGTAAGCAGTGACGCAGAAGAATTCAGATTTGGGGTGCAAGCGTAGTGTCCGAGCTTTATACTCAACCATGTCCTTGGCTGGTTAACGTATGCGAGCAATACTTCTTCTGAAGTGAGTTCACCTTTTTCAAGTGCATTGGCTACACTTATGGCTATTTCATTCTTTCTACGGTGGCTTGTCCCTGATGAAATAAGTTTTCGGAGAGTCTCAACAGTAAACTCTTTACTAGATAGAAATTTTACACAGAACTCCCTACCAGGAGAAAAGCCATTATCGACAAAAGCATTAATATCCATAAACTATTGTTGTGACTTTGCGTTAGCTAAGTTGGAATGATGTAAAAAAAGAGCATAACAAATTAGCACCTGTATTAAAGCTTTTGCAACTCTAAATTCAACTTATGTAATTGAAAGATAGTGGGTTACGCTTATGCCTAACCCACCCCATAGATATAATTGATAACTCTAAGGCAGGCAAGATGCCTGCCCCACAAGAAAATACAATTAACCCAACGCGGACTTCAATTCACTCCGCGCTTGTTCCAACGCCTCGGGCAATTTACTCGCATCGCGTCCGCCTGCTTGGGCAAGGTTTGGTCTTCCACCACCGCCACCACCGCAAATTTTGGCGATCGCACCAATAAACTTCCCAGCTTGCAAGCCTTTTTTGTTCACCTCGGGACTGAAAGCAGCAACTAAGCTAACTTTTCCTTCTTCCGGAACGGAACCCAGCACGATCGCACCATTACCGACTTTTTGCAGCAAGCGTTCGGCTACGGTTTTTAAGGACTCTGGATCAACGTCTTCCATCTTGGCGACGAGAATTTTATAATCGCCAACCGATTCGACTGTTTGTAGCAAGCTATCAGATTTGGCGATCGCTAGTTGTGACTTCAGGGTTTCCAGTTCCTTCTGGCTGGTTTTCAGTTCGTTTTGCAGAGTGGTGATTCTGTCTGGTAGTTCTTCAGGTTTTACCTTAAAGCGATCGCTCAAATCTTTAACGACCTTATCACGGACATTCAGGTAATCTAAGATAGCTGGACCAGAAACAGCTTCAATCCGCCGCACTCCCGAGGCTACACCTGCTTCCGAGACGATTTTGAAAACGCCTATCTCCGCAGTATTACTGACGTGAGTTCCACCGCACAGTTCCATTGATACGCCAGGAAAGTCAATCACGCGCACTTCTTCGCCGTACTTTTCACCGAACATAGCAACAGCACCTCTAGCTTTTGCTTCTGCTAAAGGTAAAATTTCTACTTTGGCAGAATGTGCGTCGGAAATCCAAATATTTACCAGTTCCTCAACTTGCTGCACTTCTTCTGGTGTCAGAGGACGCGGACAGTTGAAATCAAAACGCAACCTGTCGAACGATACAAGTGAACCTGCTTGTGATATCCCTTCATCAACAACTTTCTTCAACGCTGCTTGTAGCAGGTGAGTTGCGGTGTGGTTGGCTTGGGCGCGACGACGATTAGCTGGGTCAATTTGTGCGGTCACAGCATCTCCTACTCGGATTGTACCGCGTTCGATGCGTCCGAAGTGAACAAAGAAATCAGATTCTTTCTTGACGTCGTGAATTGTCACGAGGACGCCGTCACCGGATATATAACCGCGATCGCCTATTTGTCCTCCCGACTCTGCATAAAATGGGGTTTGGTCGAGGACAATTTGCACTTCTGTCCCTGCTTCTGCTTCTTCTTGGGAGACGCCATTGACCAACACCACTTCGACTTTGGATGTCGCTACAGCTTGGGTGTAACCCAAAAATTCTGTTGCGTGGATATCCTCTGCTAGCTTGTCGAGAGAACCTTGCACCGTTAAATCGATAGTTTTGTGTGCTTCCTTGGCGCGTTCTACTTGCTTTTGCATTTCTGCATCGAAACCCGCCTCATCAACGGTGAGGTTGTTTTCAGCAGCAATTTCTTGAGTGAGTTCGAGGGGGAAACCGTAGGTATCGTACAAAGTAAAGGCACTTTCACCGCTGATTTGGGTTTCGCCTTTGCCTTGCACCTCAGTAATGATTTCCTCAAGCAGTTTTTCGCCGCGTTCCAAAGTTCTCAGAAACTGAGACTCTTCGCGTTGCAGTTCCGCTTTGATGGCGTTTTCGCGTTGCCGCACGTTGGGGTAAGCTGATTCTGAAAGGGCGATCGCACTCTCAGCAACTTGGGTGGTAAATTCTCCTGCAATGCCAATCAATCTCCCGTGACGCACAACGCGACGAATCAGGCGACGCAGCACATAACCTCGTCCCACGTTGGAAGCGCGGATTTCATCGGCTATCATATGGACGACGGCACGAATATGATCGCCAATCACTTTTAAGGAGACTTTGGTTTTCTCATCAGCCGATTCGTAGTTTATCCCAGCAATATCCGCTGCTTTTTTAAGAATGGGGAAAACTAAATCAGTTTCGTAGTTGTTGGGAACTCCTTGGAGGATTTGCGCCATCCTTTCCAAACCCATCCCGGTGTCGATGTTCTTGTTAGCTAGTGGTGTTAAATTCCCTTGAGCATCCTGGTTGTATTGCATGAAGACGAGGTTATAAACCTCAATGAATCGGCTGTCGTCTTCTAAATCAATATTTTCATCGCCGCGTTCGGGGTGAAAGTCGTAGTGTATTTCTGAACACGGACCACAAGGACCAGTAGGACCAGAATTCCAAAAGTTGTCTTCCCTCAAACGTTTAATTCTAGCTTCCGGGACGCCGATTTTATCACGCCAGATTTCAAAAGCTTCGTCGTCTTCCTCAAAGACGCTGACAACAAGATGTTCTGGCGGTAAACCAAAGACTTTTGTTGTCAACTCCCAACCCCAAGCTATGGCTTGTTCTTTAAAATAGTCCCCAAAGCTGAAGTTCCCCAACATTTCAAAGAACGTGTGATGCCGTTTAGTGCGTCCGACGTTTTCGATATCATTGGTACGGATGCATTTTTGGGAAGTGGTCGCACGCTTGAATTCTGGTGTACGCTGTCCCAGGAAAATGGGTTTAAATGGTAGCATCCCCGCGATCGTCAGCAGTACGGTTGGGTCTTCTGGAACAAGGGAAGCACTCGGGAGAATTTGGTGTCCCCGTTGGGCGTAGAAGTCAAGGAATAAGGCGCGAATTTCGTTACCGCCGAGGTACTGGGGATGATGAGACATGAGTATTTACAAAATTAGTTTCAATAACTAAGGATTCGGGATTGGGAAAAGACCTAGTCCCCAGTCCCTAGTCCCCATTTTTGCATTTTGTTTCTGTTTGCGACCACCAAGCGTTGCTAAGGTCGTAGCTTGTGTACCTATTATGTTGTGCCACACTCACCTAACTTTGGTAGGATGAGCGAGTGTGCTGACGATTATTAGAATAAAAGCAGAAAAAAAAATCAAAATTCCCTAAAAGAGGTAGATTATGGCATTAAAAATGACAGTACCGAATATTGCCTGTGATGGCTGTGCAGAAACGATTACCGAATCGATCCACACTGTCGAACCTGATGCCAAGGTGGATGTGGATGTCAAAGCGAAAACTGTGACTGTGGAAGCACAAGCTTCTGAAGAGTCCATCAAACAGGCAATTGTCGCTGCCGGTTACACTGTGGAAGGTTATCAACACGGATGAATGATTAAGGATGAATGATGAAGTTTTTTGTAGTTGATTCGTATTTCATCATTCATACTTTACACCTGATTTTAAGGGCATCACCGCCACAAAATTCCTGTCAATCTTTGCTGCTCTAAAAAACTTACCATTACCTAGTTAAACTGGATTTAGTGTTTTTTTCCCGCTTCAACCAAGGGAGTCGGCTCCAACAGTCCCCGGGCGTAAATTCCGCTCAAGCCAAGCGTATTTTATCTGGCGGCGCATTTTCAAGATTAATGGATGTATTTTCATCACGGTCTTGACAATGCCCACATTTAGAGCAATTAAATATACGGTCAGAAAGCTTCATGTCTTGAACATGACCACAACGAGAACAAGTTTTAGAGCTAGGATACCAACGGTCTACAAGTTCTACTTTTGTTCCGTAATGAGCCTGTTTGTAAACAAGCTGACGGCGTATTTCATAAAAACAATTATTGCTAACCGCCGCAGCTAGCTTGCGATTCGCAATCATGCCCGCCACATTAAGATCTTCGATTCTAATGTTGTACACTTTGCGACTCAAGTCAGTCGTCATTTTCTGCGTTGTATCTTGACGAATGTTGGAAATACGCAGGTGTTGACGAGACAATCTGACGTAATACTTTTTAGCTTTGTTAGAAGCTGCAATTTGAAGCTTTTTGTTGCCTAGAGCTTTGTTACGATTACGCCACTGTAGTTTACCGAGCGCTGTGTTCGCTTTCTTTGTGGTAGCGGGCATATCGTACTTACTGCCATTACTAACAGTTGCTAAGCACTTTACCCCCAAATCTACTCCTGCTTTTTGAACAGCGTGAATAGTTGGAGGTATCTTTTCTACATCCAAAACAAAAGAAACGAACCATTTATCCGCAGACCTTGAGACTGTAAAAGTCTGAGAACTACAAATAAAATTGATTTGTTCCTTGAGTCTAAATGTTTTTAATCCAGGCAGCCTAATCTGTTTTCCAGCAGGGATTGTTACTCGATTAGTGAAGGGGAGAGGAGGTTTCCCTTTTTCTGGATAGACTCCCGCTGTTTTATAAACAGTGAAGGAATCTCCTTCCTTTTTGGATTTTTTCCTTGGGAATCCTCCCAATCCTTCTCGCCAACGAGAAATAGCGTTCTTTAAGTCAATAAATGCAGACTGATAAATAGTTGATGGATACTTTTTCATCCAACTGTTTTCAGGTTTTTGCATCGTAACTTGAGTGAACACTTTCGGGAATTGCATCTATTCGTTTAGAGTCGCTAGCCGTTATTTCTGGAAGTTGCCAACTAGCTACCAATAAGTCCAGACCAAAGTTGTAGACAACTCTCTTAAATCCAGCCATGCCGCGCATTTGAGAGATTTCTTTTTTATTTAGTTTTATCTCTCGTTTCATAGCGTACATAATAGCCAAATTTCTCTAAAATTACTTAAATCTATCAGATTCTTTGCACGGATCTATACCATCAACAATTTTCTTTACTTTTGTTTTATATTTACGTAAGCCGTACAACCGAGATGAAAAACAGTGGATAATTGAAAGCAAGTATGATTGTTAATTCTTCTTGAGGAGAAAGCGTCTGGGCTGTCTTCAACTATGATTTCTCCACCACCCCACGCTCATAATCTGCTCAACCAGTTCAAAACCAAACCGACATAGGCGGTCTTTGTGCGCCACGTACAAAAACTTAATCTCGCCTAAGCTTGCGCTACGGATGATTTTTAAGAACTTAGGGCGTTTAAAATTAAGCCCACCACCTATGCGCGCTTATTACCTCAGTTATCGATACACCTTGAAATAAACAAAATTGCTCCATCGCCATTATTTGGCGAGATAGATCTTCTTTTTGATTACTAGACGAGACTCGGCAATAAATAATTGTATTGACAGGAACACTGCTTTGTTTCAGGTTCTTCACTTGCGCGGTTATGCTTTTCTGTGTAAACCCGCTGATTCCCCAGAGTTCTTTCCGGTATTAATCGATTCTCGCTTTCCCATGGACGCAGCGTAGATGTAGAAACGCCAACCAGGGCATGCAAATTCCCCTACCTTCCACATAAAAACCTACTTGCAACAAATAAGTACAGGTAAGTTTAGCAAAGTTTTTGGCTATTTAATTTTGCTCTTTTGAAGTGGCTAGAATGACCTGTTGTTAAATCCAGGTTAAATTGTTAGAGTCAGTTTTTATAAAAAGTTAATATTACGTAGTTTTACGTAGTTCTTTGACAAATTGTCAAGCAATATAGGAAAAAGGTTATGGTTTATTGAATATACGCTCTTCTGGATCGCTTGTTTTCCTCAAAAAGTTCTTTATGCGAGGAAGAGTTTAGATTGTTGATTTTACCATAATTTCACAAAAATCTATCTAAAGTATTAGATAAATCGCTTCATACTTGCATAAAATATTCGGTATTTCTACTGTTTGAAAGAAATGCTTACACGGCAGACATCCTGTATCAGTAATCGAAAGGACAGCGATTGTATAAGGAAAGCTCAACTACCATGAGGCGAAAAATGACATATTTATGGTAGACATAAGAGTGAAATAATATCAGGGAATAATGAGTGCCCCCCGTTGCCAAAAATATCGGCTGGGGAAAAGGTGTAAAAAACTCAGTACCGGAGCAACCTGCCCTACCAATCAACTCGTTTTATGTCGGGAGTCCGCCCTCAAGAGCAACTCCTTTTGAGTGTAGGACAGAGCAAGGGGGTATGAGTTTTTTGCAGTTCTACTGTATCGGCACAATCAGTAATCACAGGGAGCATCAGTAAATATAACCAGAAATACACCCTTAAAGTTGAAATAGGGCAAAAAGCAGAGCAATGAATATATCTATTCTGGTCTTCGGAGGTGATCATTTTATCGCCACACTTCCAGATCGGCTCCGTGATGCATCCACTTTTAGCGTAGAAGCGATCGCTAATGTAAATCAGGCGGTGTCGCGCATCAAAATCAAGCCGCCTGACGTGATACTGGTACAGGCTAGTTTGCATGGCAGTATGGAACTCTGCCGTTGGTTGAAAGAACAGACAAAGCTATCCTGGATTTACTGTATCCTGGTGGAGGATAATCCCGAGTTGCTGGCTCTGAAAACTCAGTTTGGCAGGGAATGGGAGTTGGAGATGACTTGTGCTGCACTACGCCAAGGAGCTGATGCTTACATTTGGCAGCTACCAAAGCAAAAAACAGGCAATCCTCCAGCAGAGGAAACTGCCAACGAACAATTATTGCTAGCTCACTTGAGTGTAGGCTTGCGTAAGGCACAGAAGTATCGCGATTTGGTGCGGACAAATGATTGGTTGACAGCTATATCCTTAGCGGATTCGTTGACAGAATTGAAGAATCGCCGTGCTTTGAACGCGGACTTACCGAGGCACATTCAAAAAGCCCGTAGTCATGGAGATGCGCTCTCATTGATGATTCTGGATGTGGACTATTTTAAGAAAGTGAATGATAAGTATGGGCATTTGGTTGGCGATCGCCTGTTGCAGCTTTTATGTCACCGTCTGCGCCACAATCTGCGGTTTGGTGACACCCCTTTCCGCTATGGTGGAGAGGAATTTGTGATTGTTCTAACCAAGACCACCTGCGACGAAGCACTGCTGGTGGCGCGTCGTCTCAATCGTGTCGTCTGCGAGCAACCATTCGCAATTAACGACAAACTCGCGATCAACATTACAATCAGCGTCGGAACAGCTTGTTTACAACCAGAAGATGATACCAAGGGAACCAGCTTGTTGGAACGCGCCGATCAATTCCTGTTGCAAGCTAAAGCGACTGGACGTAATCGTGTTATTGGTTGCGATCGCCATATGTTCCCTAACGCTTCACATCTTCAGGCTGTTTCTTGATCAGCTTGTGCAATTGCATTCCTACACTCTGCTACTGATGCACGTTGTCGCATCGCATTGACTAAAGCTTGATATGCCGACCAATTTTCTTGCAGGAGCGTTTTGGCTTGGAGGGTACAAAAGCGCTGTTTCTGCTCACAAGTTGATGCAGAAAATCCTAAATTTGTCAATACCATTGATAGCTTGCTTTTATCATCAACTCCTCCCTCGGAGTTTTTATAAACCAGTGTTTCAGCGGCAATACCTGCCATCCAAATTGTGCAGTAGCGGTCAACTATTTGGGCACTGATTGTACCGCGTTCCAGTTGGGATGCTAATTCGCCATCATCAAAGCTCACACCACCTTGCCCTGGTTGTCTTTGTTTGAGTGCTTCCCAAGCACTCAAGGTATAGCTGCTCACCGGAATACCCAACAGGGAAGCGACTAGAAAATGTCCTGCTTCGTGGTGAATGATACGTTCTCTGTGTTCAGGTGAAAAACCAGATAACGAATCTATAAGTAAATTCCCGCCTTTACCTTGTAAACTAAATGCATCGAAAGTTGCTATTCCCAAAACAGCAAAGGTGGCAATTGCCGGGACTGTAGGTGACAAGTGAAACAACGGTCCCAAAAGACAAGACATCGTCATCACAAAAATAGATATTGCTGTTAAATTCAACGCTGTTTTGCTCATACCAAAGATCGTCCAGCTTAATCTTTCTTAACTCTTTTTTTATTATGAGTCGATCTTAGCTGAGTAGAAAATACTATTGCATTCGTTCTCAGAAAAAAATGAGTGAGTGGTGATGAGTATAAAATGCGTCAAATAATAATGATTGCATACTGATGAGCACAGGCGATTGCGCAGAGCGCACTGCCCTAGGCATCGCCATCCAATATTCGATCTGTATGGCTTCAATGTGCAACAAATAATCAATTTCCCCATTTTCTCTATTTTTAGCATCAAAAGATGTTGAACCACTGATAGACTTACAAAGCTTGTTTAACGAAATTTACGAGCAGGCTAGGTTTTACATGAAAATTGATTGATTACACTCCAATACGGTTTAGATAAGACAATTTGCAAAAACGATAACCAATGCAAGAGACGTTGCATGCAACGTCTCTACATTGACGTCTTGATAACGGTTTTGGTCTGAGCACCAACGGTATTGTATTATGGCTAGGAAACTCGTCTGTTTCATAAATAAACCGGATTTTTGAATATTTTATTTCGGTGATTTGACTTATAACTACGCAGCTAAAAATTTTCTTAATTTTCCGGATAGTTTCTTTTTTCTTTGAATATATTTACTCCATTCAATCATGTTTTTAAAGAGTACCCTTTGGGGTACTGCTAAATAACGTTATAAATTTTTACAATGCAAGTGCTAGCCGACTAAAAGTTTCTGTTAACTATTTCTAGTCTAGGTAGCTGACTTGTTATTGCTATTCTCTGAAAACGAAATATTAAAAATTGTCTTGAAAATTAAATTTACCCTAATACCAGACACCAAAATCATAGGAATACCGTTATGAAAGAAAGCAGAAGTCTTGTTAACGACGGGTTGAAGAATCAGTTAGAGTCTTACGTTTTAACTCATTTTAAAGGGTTCTGGGACCTTGTCCAAAGCAAGAACTCTCTTAAGCGGCGGATTAACAAATTCCTGATTAATAGTGCAATATACAAAAGCAAAACCCGCCCCTATCCTTTAAGCACATTAGCGGAATACACATCATGGGATTCCTTAACTGATAGAACTTGGAGTGGGCGTCATTTACCACCTGTGAATGTAGATGAGGACAAACTGCCTTCGCTTGAAGAACTCAAGGAGTTGTTCTTAAGAAAAGGTGATACAAATTTGTCTTCTAAATCCACTCTCTTGTTTCCGTATTTTGCCCAATGGTTTACGGATGGATTTTTAAGAACTGACCGCACTAATAATTTAAAAAATACCTCAAACCATGAAATTGATGTCAGTCCCTTGTATGGCTTAAACAAAAAAATGACTGACATCCTGAGGTCACACCAAGGTGGTAAGTTCAAGAGCCAGATGATTAATGGCGAGGAATATTCCCCCTATTATTTTGAGAACGGAGTTGTTAAAGAAGAATTCAAATCTCTGTTCAAATCTCCCGATGAAGTTCTACCTAAATCTGAACTAGAGCCAGCTAAAAAAGAAAAGCTGTTTGCAATGGGTAAGGAGAGGGGCAATGTGCAAATTGGCTACGTGATGATGAACACCCTTTTCTTAAGAGAACACAATCGCATATGTGATGTACTAGCGGCTCATTATAATGGTTGGGATGACGAGCGACTCTTTCAAACAGCAAGAAATATTGTCATTGTTTTGTTAATTAAAATTGTCCTTGAAGAATATATTAATCATATTGCCCCCTACAACTTCAAATTCTTTGTCGATCCATTATCTTTTACAAATGAAAAGTGGTATCGGCAAAATTGGATGACTCTGGAGTTTAATTTGTTATATCGATGGCACACTCTAGTACCAAATGAAGTTTATTTGGATAGCCAGAAAATACCCATAACCGAGACACAATGGAACACGGAAATGGTCACTAGTAGGGGTTTGGGACGCTTGTTTGAGGATGCTTCCAATCAAGCTGCTGGAGAAATAGGTGTTTTTAACACCGCGCCCTTCCTAATTGACACAGATTTAAAGAGCATCCAACATGGCAGGGATGCACGCTTAGCAAGCTACAACGATTACCGCGACTTGTGTCAGTTTCCACGAGTCACCGATTTCGACCAGATTACTGGTAATGTAGAAGCTCAAAAACTGCTGAAACGTTTATACGGTCATGTAGACAACATTGAATTCTACGTAGGACTCTTCGCGGAAGACACGCGGGAGAACTCTGCTGTAGGTGCCTTAATTGGTAGACTGGTAGGCATCGATGCTTTTTCGCAAGCATTAACGAACCCGCTGTTGGCTGAAAATATTTTCAACGAAAAAACTTTTTCACCAATTGGTATGGAAATTATTCAGACGACTTCAAATCTTTCGGATGTCCTACATCGCAATATTCCCCAAACAGACAAACGCTTTAAAGTGACAATGACCCAAGGTAAATAAAAAGTAAAAAAAGAAACTATATCTTTTGCCTTTTTTCTTTTGTTGTAGTAAGCGCTGTCTTCGCTAAAGCGCTTACTACGAACCCCTCAAATCAAAATTGATAGACGACTCGGTGCAAAATACGAATTTCTCTTCCCCACTACCCAAAACTGATCTATGCAAACTCAAAAAGGCAAATTAGAACTTGGTAGGGAATATCCAACACCAAACGAGGCGTTTGCTATCGAAGCCATTGAACAAATGACCAGACAGCAGATTGAGCAAAACTATCAAGCAGGCGATCACCCAGCCCGACGAGATGCTCACGCTAAACATCATGGTTGTGTTAAAGGGGAATTTATTGTTGAAACCAACTTACCGGAAGAAATGAAAGTTGGCGTTTTCAAAGAACCAGGAAAGAAGTTTACTGCGTGTATTCGCTTTTCCAATGCTTCGGGAAATGCAGCCCAACCTGATACAAAAGGTGATGGTCGCGGTATGGCTGTGAAACTCTTGGGTGTGGAAGGCGAGAAGCTGATTGAAGACGAAAAGAACACTCAAGACTTTATTTTGGTCAACCATCCTGTATTTCTCATCCGGAATCTCCAAGATTACGTTGAGTTTTTTGCTGCTATTAGAGCAGCAAAGGGTACTATACCATTAAAGTTTTTTATTCCTGGTTTGAATCCATTGAAATGGCGCTTGCAAGAATTGATAATTGCCAGGTCAATTCAGAGTAAAAAGATTGTCAGCCCTCTGGAAATTCAATATTGGAGCATGACGCCGTACAAACTTGGTGATAGAGCAATTAAATTTTCGGCAAAACCCTCTGCTGAGAATATTTCGGGTAGGGAACTTTTTAAGTCTCCCAACTATCTCCGTGAGGCAATGGTCGAGCATTTAAACAGTAAAGGAGCTAGTTTTGATTTTTTGATTCAGTTTCAAACAGACGCTGAAAAAATGCCGATTGAAGATTCATCTGTTGAATGGAAATCTCCTTTTCACAAAGTCGCTACTATCAAAGTTCCTCCTCAAAAATTTGACTCTAGCGAACAAATGGAGTTTTGTGAGAATCTATCTTACAATGCGTGGCATTGCTTGCCAGAACATCAACCATTAGGTAACACGAACCGCGCTCGGAAGCAAATATATGAATCAATTTCTCAGCTTCGGCATCAATTGAATGGTGTTTCCAAAGTTGAACCTACTGAGGAAGAATTATTTGCACTTTTTGGTAGTAAATAGTGTTCGTGTAATCCTCGCACATTAAAACGGTGGAGCTATACCAGTCCGTTGAGGATTCGTGAACAAACAAGATCCCCGACTTCTTAAAGAAGTCGGGGATCTGAAGCAATACGGTTCGGTTAAGATCCCCCCGCCTGCGGCACTCTGAAAAAGGGGGTAAAAGAGGGTTAAAAGCCCCCCCTTAAAAAGGGGGGTTGGGGGGATCTTCAAAATATTAAAACGTTAACCGAACCGTATTGGGATCTGAAGGAGGTCAATTTATGCGCTTACGCGCAGGCATTTTCACACAAATGTGCGGAGGATTGCTATATACAAACAAAGTCTGCTTAGGCAGGCTTTTTAGTTTTTATACTCGTTTAATTCCTAGAAATGATATTTTTTTGTCCTTGACTCAGTTTATTTACTGAAATGACTATCAAAACTAAATTTTGTCGTTTTGGATTTTAAATTTGAAATTGCTTATCATGGATCTGGACGAACCTACACTGTCCGGAGATACCATGCCAAAACGGCTGATTACAGGGTTAAACAATTTGTTCCAGCGAGATAGAATTGTACGTAACCTGGAGATTTTTCAAGACTTTATCATTATTTCTCTATGCCTTGGTTTATTCTGTGTGATGCTTATACGACTGGGAGATATGTTCTCCTCTTTTTTGCATCCATTGGATTTACGGCAAGTAACATCTGATATCTTGTTCATTTTGATTTTGGTAGAGTTATTTCGCTTGTTACTTGATTACTTGCAAGTACAACAAATATCCGTAGGAGCAGCAGTGGAAATTACCATTGTTTCTGCTTTGCGAGAAGTTATTTTACGCGGTCTCCTCGAAATTCCTCGTGATCAAATTTTTGGAATTTCTGTATTTTTAGTAGTTTTAGGCGTAATTTTTGTCGCTTTACCTTGGGTGTCTCATCTTTTGGAAAACACTAGAATTAGTAACTCCGAAAAAATAGAAGGAAAAACGCGATCGCTGGCTGAAAATTCCTTACCTTCTGATTAGTAAATCTTAAGTAGGGGAGGCAAAAAGCGGTGTGGATGTTCCTCCCGCTTTATTGCCGTTGCGTTACGGCTTTAGCTATCACGCACCATGTTAATGGCGGTGCGTGATAGCGCTCATGTCATGTTTTTCGTTACAAATCATATCGCTCATACTGCGCCTAAGACACCCTACAAGAATTTTATGTTTACTATACCATTAAAGTTTTTTATTCCTGGTTTCAATCCATTGAAATGGCGCTTGCAAGAATTGATAATTGCTAGGACAATTCAGAGTAAAAAAGTTGTCAGCACTCTGGAAATTAGATATTGGAGCATGACGCCCTACAAACTCGGTGATAGAGCGATTAAATTCTCGGCTTAGACTGTTAAGTTTTTAATACTTTTCGGTTAATAATCGTTACATCAAGAGCTTTAGCTTGTGAATTCATTTAAGAAGTATTAATTAATCTCTTAACATATAGATGCAATTGAATGAAGAGAAAAACTATAAAATAAAATTAAACTTTAAAACTGAATAAGGTCTTTAAATGAATTGTGCAAGAAAATACATTATTTGTTCTATTTATAAGTTTATCTCTGATTGCAACTCCCCAACTGCCAGCTGCCCAAAACATTGATCAGTTGTATCAGCAAGGCATTACTGCGCAAAATGACAGTAACTACTCACAAGCCGAAGCAATTTGGCATCAAGTGCTGCAACAGATCCCCAAGGATGCAACTGCATACTTTTATTTGAGCAAAGCGCTGGCTTTCCAAAACAAACAGCAAGAAGCAGTCACTGCATACCAGCAACCTATCCAACTCAACCCTAATGATATTCGCGCTTATGAAAATTTAGGTTTGGCGTTGTATAAGCAAAAGAAACTGGATGAAACACTCGCAGTTTTACGCAAAGCAATCTCTCTTGACCCTAACAATGCCAATAATCACAAGGATGTGGGAAATGTCCTGAGAAACTCAAAAAAACTTGATGCCTTAGCTTACTATAATCCGCGTAAAGCGCCGTACTCCCAGAAAAAACTGGATGAGTCAATTGTCGCTTTCAACAAAGCCATCCAACTTGACCCCAATTATGCTAGGGCTAACATCGGGTTGGGCATTGCGCTAGGGGAGCAGAAAAAACTGGATGTGGCAATTGTCGCTTTCAACAAAGCCATCCAACTTGACCCCAACGATGCTAGGGCTTACGTTAATCTAGGGTATGCGCTATACCTCCAGAAAAAACTGGATGAGTCAATTGTCGCCTTCAACAAAGCCATCCAACTCAACCCCAATTATGCTACGGCTTACATCGGGTTGGGCATTGCACTGGGGGAGCAGAAAAAACTGGATGAGTCAATTACTGCTTTAAACAAAGCGATTCAACTCGACCCCAACGATGCTACGGCTTACGTTAATCTGGCGTATGCGCTATACCTCCAGAAAAAACTGGATGAGTCAATTACTGCTTTAAACAAAGCCATCCAACTCGACCCCAACGATGCTACGGCTTACCTTAATCTGGCGTATGCGCTATACCTCCAGAAAAAACTGGATGAGTCAATTACTGCTTTAAACAAAGCCATCCAACTCGACCCCAACGATGCTACGGCTTACTATAATCTGGGGTATGTGCTATACCTCCAGAACAAACTTGATGCGGCAATTGTCGCCTTCAACAAAGCCATCCAACTCGATCCCAACGATGCTAGCGCTTACGTTAATCTAGGGTATGCGCTATACCTCCAGAAAAAACTGGATGAGTCAATTGTCGCCTTCAACAAAGCCATCCAACTCGATCCCAACGATGCTAGCGCTTACGTTAATCTAGGGTATGCGCTATACCTCCAGAAAAAACTGGATGAGTCAATTGTCGCCTTCAACAAAGCCATCCAACTCAACCCCAATTATGCTACGGCTTATATCGGGTTGGGCATTGCACTGGGGGAGCAGAAAAAACTGGATGAGTCAATTACTGCTTTAAACAAAGCGATTCAACTCGACCCCAACGATGCTACGGCTTACTATAATCTGGGTAAAGCGCTATACTTCCAGAAAAAACTGGATGAGTCAATTACTGCTTTAAACAAAGCCATCCAACTCGATCCCAACGATGCTACGGCTTACGTTAATCTGGGGTATATACTATACCTCCAGAACAAACTTGATGCGGCAATTGTCGCCTACAACAAAGCCATCCAACTCGACCCCAATGATGCTGATGCTTACTACAATCTAGGCATTGCGCTAGGTGACCAGAACAAACTCGATGCGGCAATTGCAGCTTACAACAAAGCCATCCAACTCAACCCCAATTATGCTGATGCTTACGTTAGTTTAGGTAGTGTGCTAGCTGACCAAAACAAACTTGATGCGGCAATTGTCGCCTACAACAAAGCTATCCAACTCAACTCCAATTATGCTTTAGCTTACGTTAATCTGAGCTATACACTCAGGAAACAGAACAAACTAAATGAGGCAATTGCAGCTTTACAAAAAGCGCTAAGTTTACCAGAGGATAAGTCGATAATTCCAGCCAGCGCTCATACTTTGGCTCATAATAATTTAGGTTTGGTACTCCAGCAGCAAGGAAAATTAGAAGAGGCAATTGCTGCTTTCAACAAAGCCATCCAACTCAACCCCAATTATACTACGGCTTACATCAATCTAGGTAGTGCGCTGAGTGAGCAGAAAAAACTGGATGCGGCAATTGCAGCCTTCAACAAAGCTATTCAACTCGACCCTAACGATGCTACGGCTTACGTTAATCTGGCGTATGCGCTATACCTCCAGAAAAAACTTGATGCGGCAATTACTGCTTTAAACAAAGCTATCCAACTCGACCCCAATTATGCTGATGCTTACTACAATCTAGGCATTGCGCTAGGTGACCAGAACAAACTTGATGCGGCAATTGCAGCTTACAACAAAGCCATCCAACTCAACCCCAATTATGCTGATGCTTACGTTAGTTTAGGTAGTGTGCTAGCTGACCAAAACAAACTTGATGCGGCAATTGTCGCCTACAACAAAGCCATCCAACTCAACTCCAATTATGCTTTAGCTTACGTTAATCTGAGCTATACACTCAGGAAACAGAACAAACTAAATGAGGCAATTGCAGCTTTACAAAAAGCGCTAAGTTTACCAGAGGATAAGTCGATAATTCCAGCCAGCGCTCATACTTTGGCTCATAATAATTTAGGTTTGGTACTCCAGCAGCAAGGAAAATTAGAAGAGGCAATTGCTGCTTTCAACAAAGCTATCCAACTCAACCCCAATTATACTACGGCTTACATCAATCTAGGTAGTGCGCTGAGTGAGCAGAAAAAACTGGATGCGGCAATTGCAGCCTTCAACAAAGCTATTCAACTCGACCCTAACGATGCTACGGCTTACGTTAATCTGGCGTATGCGCTATACCTCCAGAAAAAACTGGATGAGTCAATTACTGCTTTAAACAAAGCCATTCAACTCGACCCCAACGATGCTACGGCTTACTACAATCTGGGCATTACACTGGGGGAGCAGAATAAACTTGATGAGTCAATTACTGCTTTAAACAAAGCCATCCAACTCGACCCCAACAATGCTATAGCTTACGTTAGTTTAGGTAGTGTGCTAGCTGACCAAAACAAACTTGATGCAGCAATTGCAGCTTACAACAAAGCCATCCAACTCAACCCTAACGACGGTATGGCTTACGTTGGTTTGGGCAATGTGCTAGCTGACCAAAACAAACTTGATGCGGCAATTACTGTCTTAAATAAAGCGATCCAACTCAACTCCAATTATGCTTTAGCTTACGTTAATCTGGGCTATACACTCAGGAAACAGAACAAACTAAATGAGGCAATAGCAACTTTACAAAAAGCACTAAGTTTACCAGAGGATAAGTCTACAATTCCAGCTAGCGCTCATACTTTGGCTCATAATAATTTAGGTTTGGTACTCCAGCAGCAAGGGAAATTAGAAGAAGCGATCGCAGAGTATAAGAAAGCTATTGCCATAGACCCAAATTATGTTTACGCCAGCAACAACCTCAAAAAAGCACAGCGGTTATTGACTATTAAAAGGCGACTGGCGTATCTCCTTCGGAGACGCTTTGCGCATACCCGAAGGGCTACGTTTCTACACATCAGTGAATTGTAAATTTATATCTTGTTTCAGCAACGCTTCTAAACCAGCCATTCATTGAAGAAAAAGCATAATTTACTCAAATACCACTGTCCTATTGCCATAAACCAATACACGATTCTGCAAGTGCAAACGCACTGCCCTTGCTAATACAACTCTCTCCAAATCCTTACCTTTTCTAATCAAATCCTCAACTTCATCGCGGTGACTGACTCGCACCACATCTTGCTCAATAATTGGTCCGGCATCTAAATTATCAGTCACATAATGAGAGGTTGCACCGATAATTTTCACACCACGTTCAAAAGCTTTGTGATAAGGATTTGCCCCAACAAAAGCTGGTAAAAATGAATGATGAATATTAATCACTTGTGGAAATTTGGCAATAAATTCTCCACTCAGAATTTGCATATATTTTGCCAAGACAACTAAATCTATTTTGTACTGCTGTAGCAATTCCAGTTGCTTAGTTTCTTGTTCTTGTTTGTTTTCCTTTGTGATAGGAACGTGGTAATACTCAATACCAAACTGCTCTGCTACCACTTTTAAATCAAGATGATTGCTGATAATTAAAGGAATCTCAGCAGTAAATTCTTTTGCACGTTGTCGCCAAATCAGGTCAAATAGACAATGGTCTTGACGACTCACCCAAATCGCAATGCGCCGCACGGTATCGGAAAAATGCAATTCCCATTTAGCTTGCAATGGTTGAGCAATGGCATTAAATGCTGGTGCAATTAAGTCACGCGGCAAATTAAACTCATCTAACTGCCATTCAATGCGGGTAAGAAATAACCCTGCTGCAAAGTCTGTATGCTGATCCGCATGAATAATATTACCACCATTAGCGTAGATGAAATTGGCAATTTTCGCGACTAACCCTCTTTGATCCGGACAGGAAATTAGCAATGTTGCTGTTGGACTTGTCATGGATACATTCAATGACTAAGGATACTTTGGAAGACGTATCTTACGTATAATTACTAGATTGTAACTCATTTTATACACTTCGCTTGATAAAAGACTTCTGAATTTGCCAGTCAATTTCATTGAAAATTTATTCATTTTCAATGAAATTGATTTAAGAAAAAATATTGTTTTCGTCTAAATTTACAGAAATTATATTTATTTTATAGAAAATAATTTAAGATAACTACTTTAAGCAAAGAGCATAAGCGGGTGTGACTCGCTTCGCTCAAATTCAAAATTCAAAATATGTCCTGCGGACACGCTACGCGAACAAAATTCAAAATTTAATTAGTGGGAGCGGGTGTACCGCCACTGTCTTATTGACCACCAAATCTGTATCCGCATGGTGGGGGCTTGTACCCAGAATTAATCAATTCAAAATTATTCTTCCGGATTGAACGCGTGAACGCGTGAACTTTGAATTCAAAAAAGTCAGTGATTTTTTGCATGAACCACTTACAGTAAGTAGCATTAATATTGCGTGAAATCAGTATACTGGCTGCTTCCACAAATCTATAGCTCTGAAACTGTTGAGGTAAAGTATCTGTACAACTGCTTGATAGTTATTAATATGGTAATAATTTTTACATTTTTTTTACGTTAAAACGTTCAGCAGCTATAGCTAAGTGCTAATTTGAGAAACGAAAGTAAAAATCACACACAATTTTATTTTGTATAGAATAAAGTTGGATAGTACTTTAAGTCAGACGTTCCTAAAAATTAAGAAGTATAGTAGAAAACATACTACACCCAGAAAAGTCAGATAAAATTTGTATATATGTAGTAGGGTGTTGCGACAAAGATGAGGCAAGTTTACTGGCGGGCTTAGTTTTATTTACAATTATATCATGGCACCAATATTAATCATTAATTTAGCAATTATAGTTTACTTGATAATGGCTTGCTGTTTCTTCAATGAATGGCTAGTATTTTTTCTAGCAGATGAAGAGATGGATTCAGATCAACGCTTATTTTCTATTGTCATTTTGGTCATAGCTACTATTTTATGGCCCATAGTTGTTCCTTTTGCTTATTTGGAGCTACTTAAGTTCCATAAAAAGCACAAGAACGTCATCGATTTCATCATACACCAACGTAAAGTTGGCACTCATAAGGACTGATATCAAGTGAAAAATAATTGTGCCTTCGGGCTACATCAAAATCGAGCGGCTATTTGCCATTTGCTGGAGTAGGTTTACCCTGATTGGGCGTAGGCTTCACACTATCATTTATAGGCTGGAGTTGTTTCCACTCTGACAGTTCTCGATTGACAGCATTTTCAAAATCTGTAGATACTAACAAGACATTAACATTCCCATCTGGTTTTGCAGGAGGGTCAGCTTGAGCATACATGAAACGGCGGTTAAAGTCAGGCTTACCTAAAATCAACTGATGTGTTTTCTGATTCTTGAGTTTTATATCAATCGTTGCTTGAGGCTGATCTAAACTAAATTCTGTAAGCTGGTTAGCTGGAACAGATATCATCCGCTCACTCTTTCCTTCTACGAGCAAATTCATCAAATAACCTACAATAGCGTTACTTGCTGGTGCGACTTCCGGAGATTTTATCTCCCACTTGCTTTCATCAGACTTGCCAGTACGTTCCAAATTTAGGGTCTGATTTTTAGTTTTGACAGTCAAAGACTGCACATCGTCCTCTTTAAAGGAGAAAATTTGCTGCTTGTTGTCCTTTATTTCCTCTCGCTGAGGTGTACCTTTAATTTCATAAAAGTAAACAAAACCACCTAAACCGAACGCTAGCAGTATCAAAATTAAAGTCGTCTTTTGTAGCTTCATAGATGAGTTAAGAAAGAGGAGTTATGAATTATGAATGATAAAAGTTTTCATAATTCATAATTTATAATTCATAATTTGTCTACCTTCGTAGCCACCAGAGAAGAACCGCTGCCACCAACCCTATCATGGGTAAAACTAACAGAGACGAGAACTCTAAAAGATTCGCTTGTGCTGCTGTTAGGTTGATGCGACGGTCTTTGGCTTCCTTAGGGCTAATCGAAAGGGGTTGCTGATCCTGCTGACTCAACCAAGTGACTGAGTTGAGGAACACATCTCCATTAAGCTGCTTATCAAACAAGCCATTGATGGCGAAATCTGAATTTCCAAATACTACCATCCGTGACTCAGCAGAAGGAGATGAGGAAGTGGGAGGAGATGAGGGAGTGGGGGGAGATGAGGGGGATGAGGAAGTGGCGGGAGATGAGGGAGTGGGGGGAGATGAGGGAGTGGGGTTAGCCTTAGTTTGAGTCGTTACCGGTGCTGGGAGTGCAGTGGGTTTGGCGCTGGGAGTGGGGGTAGGTTTGCTCTCGGTTTTTGCTGTGGGTGCTGGGAGTGCAGTGGGTTTGGCGCTGGGAGTGGGGGTAGCTGGGGTTTGAGTGGTTGCTGCTGCTGTAGGTGTGGGTGTAGGGTTAGATTTGGTTTCAGATTGGGCTGATGGTTTCCTTGTTAATGCTACGCCCAATGTCAGTGGACCTTTGCGATCGCTTTCGGGATTAAACTGCAAGTTTTCGCTTTCCTGGTCACTTTCTGCCCAGCTATTGGGATAAGGTTTGGTTAGCAACAAGGGAGTCACCTCAATCCCACCCACTGGGGTTGTGTCAACCGGTCGTGCTAACGGATAAAAAGAAATGCCATTGCCAAAATCTTTGGTTATCGGGTGTTTTCCATATTGAGTCACTAAAGGTGCCGCAGGACCAAGCCCAACACTTCCAGAGGCATCAACTGCCAAACGATTATCTAACTTCACACCCCACTCGGCAAGTAAACTCTCAACTTTGGCGTCGGTATTTGGATCAATCATCAGCAGTAAATTGCCACCTCGATTCAGGTAGTCCCGCAGTGCTTTTATCTCAGTTTCAAATAGCGCTCTTTTGGGACCTGCAACGACGACAACAGCAGCATCTTGAGGAACACTAGGCTTTTCTGCCAGATTCAAGGGAGAGGTGGTGTAATTTTTGTCATTTAATGCCTGAACTGCTTGCGATATTGCACCCTCTGTGCCTGAAAGTTGGTGTTCCCCGTGACCTTGAAGAAAATAAACTTTAGCTGTCCCTAAGCTGCTGATTTGTTGCAGGCGATTCGTTAACTTCACTTCCGATAGGCGTTCTTGGGGACCGACCACCTGAACCAACTGCCGTCTATCGCCAGATTCCAAGTAAACTTCTCCATAGTCTTTGACTCCAAACTTACGGGCAAGTCCTGGTCTAGCTTGCGGATCTACGTACTCAAAATTAAACTTTGAGCTTTGCCGATGATAATTTTCCAGCAAGTCCCGGTCTACAGGGTCTTGATTGAGGTCAAACACCCATACCTTTGCTGGTACTTGTAAGGAACGCACCAATTCCCGTGACTGGGGAGCAAGAGTAAACAACTTAGTTTCTGTTAAGTCAATTCGCGTATGGTAGCGAGTCCCTAAGAAGTTAATTAATCCTAAAATCGCCAAAACTGCGACAGTTGCAACCAAGGCATTAGTACCAGCTTGGGTGGAACGTTGTCCCCACCAGTGACTCTGCTTATTTTGCCAGAACAGCCACAACCCAATGATCACAGATCCTAAAATTATCAATCCTAATGGGATTGCTCCCCAATTATTTGATACCAAACCAGCGGTTAAGCCCGCAGCAACTAGAAACGGACCAAACCAAAACAAAAATTTCCAAGGTGTCTTTTTAGCGATAGTCTTCATTTTATTAGTTATTAGTCATTAGTCATTATATTTATCGCACAAATCTTATTTTTAGCTATTTATAACCGCAGATGCACGCAGATAAACGCAGATAAATCGGGAGCATCCCAATTTTTTCAAAATGCAAAACAAAGTCGCTCTGATTTACACTCTGTGTTCCTTTGTCTTGAAAAGTTTCCTAGGTCGGGAAACCCTCCTTCTCCTAACGGAGACGCTACGCGAACAGAACTTTTCGCTGCGCAAACCTCTGCGACCCTTTGCGTTTAAAAATAAACTCAAAGATTTGGGATGCTCCCGATAAATCATCTGTGTCCATCTGTATCCATCTGTGGTTTCATTCTCCAAAACATTGAATGAGTGCAAGAGGTCTATTTTTGTCTGCTAATGACTCATAATAAATGTCTATGAACGTTGGAAGCGGAGTGCATCAATTGATTGAGCAGTGAGAAATATGCCTAAAATGATGTAACTAGCAAATAACATCAAGCTGCTAGTATCGAAAATACCTTGGACTAACGTGTTGTAATGTTTCAGTAACGAGAGATGACTCAAGGCTTCTCCTACAGAACCACCAATATTTTTGGCAATTAAATCCACGAACAACAGTAATAAAACTAATGCGAATGTGAGGACGGCAGACAAGATTGTACTGTCTGTCAAAGAGGAAATGAACATTCCCAAAGACAAAATTGCTGCTGCTAGTAAGATTAATGCCAAATGCCCTAGTAAGGGAATGGCTGGCGGCATTGGTGGATTTGAGCCACTCAAAGCAACAGCTTCTAATGCCAGCATAGGCATCACCATTGTGATGAAAAATGTCAACACTCCTAATAATTTCCCGACAGCTACCGCCCAGTTTGTGACTGGTGATGTGGCTAAAAGTTCCAAAGTGCCGCGCTTGCGTTCTTCGGCATAAAGTCCCATCGAGAGTATTGGCAGCAAAAACAACAACAACCACCCCAGGCGATCCAAAAATGCCCTAACAAATTCGTAAGGTACATCTATTGGTGGAACTGGCACTCCAAATTGTTGCCCTTGTAAATCTAATGCAGCCACTGTTTGTAAAATGCCTTCTGGTCCCATCAAAATTAGCACGAAGAATAACCCAGATAGAAACCAAAAAACGGCGGCGATCGCATATGCCAAAGGCGATACAAAATAGCTCTGTAACTCTCGGCGATAAATGGCAATAATATTACCCAGTACTACACCCATTTAGGCAGCTTCTCCTTCGTTGGCTTCTGCTATTTCTGTCTCAGTCTCCAAGTTCTTTTCTTCTGTTGTTAGTTGCAAAAAGACATCTTCCAGAGTAGCTAACACACGCCGCATTTCATGTAAACCAAATCCTGTACGTATCAACGCCGTTGCAATATCTCCTCCTGGTTCCATTCCCGGTTGCGATATCACCCGCAGGTAACCTCGGTTTTCCCTAAAGGCGCTATGAGTGTGCATTCCCACAGCAGGAATTGATTCGACCAAACTCACGCCTGGTACATTTTGCAGAACCTGTTTTGCTAGAGCAGCTTCTCCCTCAATTTCTATTTCATATCCTGAACCTTTTGTCAACTGGTTCAGGAGATTTTCAGGGGTATCTGTCGCTACGACTCTGCCACGATTGATGATTGCCACGCGGCTACAGGTCATGCTCACTTCTGGCAAAATGTGGGTGGAAAGAATGATTGTGTGGCTCCCAGCAAGGCTTTTAATTAAATTGCGTACCTCGATGATTTGCCGGGGGTCAAGTCCGACTGTGGGTTCATCCAAAATGATGGCTGGTGGATCGTGGACGATCGCCTGAGCTATCCCAACTCTCTGGCGATATCCTTTAGAAAGTTTGCGAATAATCACGTGGCGCTTGTCTTGTAAATTACAGCGTTCTATAGCTGCTGCTACCTTGCTCGTGCGATCGCCTGCTCTTACTCCCTTAATCCGCGCCACAAAATACAAAAATCCCTCCACCGTCATCTCTGGATACAACGGTGGTGTCTCTGGTAGATAACCAATGCGTTGGCGCACCAACAGAGAATTTTCATGGACATCGAAGCCGGCAATCCGAGCCGTACCACTCGTTGCTGGTAGGTAACCGGCTAAAATCCGCATGGTTGTGGTTTTGCCAGCGCCATTCGGTCCCAAAAACCCCAAAATCTCTCCTGGTTCTACGTTGAACGTGACATCAGTAATTGCTTGGGTAGAGCCGTATATTTTACTTAGATGCTCAACTGAAATCATTCACTTTATTTGAATGGCAAATCATAATGTATCAAACCATGATAAATCACCAAAACAGTCCTGAGTGTTCACAGGTGCAGCGACTACCGCGCCCCTACGGAGTGCTGAGTGTGCTATTGTTTGTTTTTCCTTCTCCTACAGACTCGAATATGAGGAAAATGGTTAGAAGCAAGCTTTTTTCCGTGTTCAACACCCCGCAATAGTTCTGAGTACTCAGACCAATTAGCGTTCATAATTATTGTCATTATTTAAAATTTGTCTATTAACAACTAAATGGTTAACTCTACCCTCGTTGCCACACCCACTCTTTACGTCAACCCTGCTATTGGGAATGATGCCAATACTGGGACATGGTTAAACCCTTACAAAACTCTCAGCCGTGCCCTTAACGGAACCACAACACCTAAAATTATTCAGCTTGCACCTGGAACTTACACCACTGCTAGTGGAGAGGTCTTTCCACTGGTCATTTCAGCGAGCGTGATCGTAGTAGGTCAGGAAGCAACCAAAGGTCAAGGTATTGTGATTTCCGGAAGTGGGGAGTATAAAAGCGAAAGTTTTGGTGTACAAAATATTACACTACTATTACTCGATGATGCTCAACTGTTGGGCGTCACTGTCATAAATCCTATGGAAAAAGGTACTGGTGTCTGGATTGAATCAACAGCACGGCAGTTTGAGGAGCCAGCTTCACCAACTTTAGGGAACAACACGTTTATCAAATGCGGTCGGGAGGGAGTGTTTGTCACGGGTAGTGCCAAACCACTGATTCAGGACAACGTGTTTGTCCAAAACGGTCTGGGTGGGTTAATCATGGCACGCAATAGCAAAGGGCAAGTGCTGCGGAATGTTTTGCAAAAAAATGCTTTGGGAATAGGTATTAGTGACTTTGCTGCCCCTTTGGTTGCAAATAACACGCTATCAGAAAATAGACACGCGATCGCCCTCTCACGAACTGCCCGACCTGTACTACGAAATAATCTGATCGAAAACAATATTCAAAACGGGCTATTAGTCAATCCTAACGCCGCTCCTGATCTCGGCAGCACTCAAGACCCTGCTGGTAACATTTTTCAGAATAACGGGCAGTTTGATGTTCAAAATAGGACTTCTCTTGAGTTGATTGGCGTAGGTAACCAGTTGAATCCTGCGCAAATCAAGGGATTAGTAAAATTGCTCACTGCAACAAAGGATACTGATAAAACAGCAGAATGGAGTACAATTTCTGATACGAAGCTTGCAGAACACTGGGCAGAACCATTTATCCAGGCATTAATCAGCATGGGTTTAACTCACGGTTTTGCTGATGGTACCTTTGAGCCAGACAAACCGATAACTCGCGCCCAATACGCGGCTTTGGTTGCAGCTTGCTTTAACCCGATTCCCAAATACCCCGCACCTGATTTTACGGACGTACCAAAGGATTTTTGGGCTTATGATGCGATTCAAATCGCGGCGCGGGGTGGATTTGTTGGCGGATTTAGCGATCGCACCTTCCGCAGCGAGCAAAATGTCCTGCGATTACAGATCATCGTCTCTCTGGTGAATGGATTAGCGCTCAAACCAGCTGATAATACTTTAGTAAGCTACAGCGATCGCAATACGATTCCCAAGTATGCCCGCACCGCAGTTGCCACCGCCACCCAAAACAAAATTATCGTGAATTATCCAGATCCTAAGCAACTCCAGCCCAATCGAGAGGCGACACAAGGAGAAGCAGCTGCTATGGTTTATCAAGCATTAGTGGCGATCGGGCGAATCTCCACAGATTTGGCGCTTGCGCCCAATATGAATTCGCCCTATATCGTTTCCTCTTCTAGTGCGTGAAAAGTAAAATGAAAGGCACTTCGCTTATATACTTAGAAACACTTGGCAAACAAAACTGTAGCTAAAAACACGATAGGCTGTATGGGATGGGAGCAGGATTTACGCCTATTGCCAGAAGCTGAGACCCAGATGTTCACACCAGCCTTGGACACCTCTGCCGACTTGGCAATAACCCTACTAATTCACTATAGTTTCGACCTCAGTGGCTATAGCGCCAATGAGCTAGTTGATCTTTGGCAAAAGCAATATCCAGGAAATTGGCTACACTTGGCAGTGATTGAGGCACTGTATCAAGGTCGCTACAAAGCGATTTCGGTGCAACAAATTCTAACATGTTGGCAGCGGCGGGGACAGGCGATTTTTCATTTCAACATGGAATTTGAACGCCTGATTTGCAGCAAATTTCCACAGAACCTTACCTCAGTTCCCGCACTCCCCCCAGATCCTATGGAGACACGGGGACAAGGAGGACAAATCAATTCAAAATCCAAAATCGCGAAGCGTCCTGAGCGAAGCGAAGGATCTAATTCAAGCATTAGAGTCTCTTCCTCATCTCCCCCATCTCTCCCATCTCCCCCATCTCCCCCATCTCCCCCATCTCCCTCACACCCGACACCCCACATCCCACCTGCAAACCAAGAAAAGGATGACCTTCTCCCAGTCGCTACCAACAATCCACCCATTGGGCAGTTTACTCCAGAAACAAGCGCAGGATCAGAGTTATTTACATCAAAGCTCAAAGCAATTTCTAATGAAAAGCGACTCCCTTCCGGCAAACTGCTTCCTGGACGTCTAGGCACTTCCGTTTCAGAAGAAATAGGAAATGACAATAGCTATTGGTAAAGTATCACTTAAGTCTTTCGGTCAAATGAGAAGGTGTGGAGGCTAGGAGATAATTGAAATCCCAGAAAACTGACCTACATCCCACACTCGATTTCAGATCAGGTGAGTGCATTGATTTTCTAGAAAACATGATCATTATACCAGATACAATTTATGTTTAATTATGTTTAAAATTTATGAACCGTCCACGTATTCTCCAACCTGGTACTAACTATACGTTTAGCAAATATTTTGAATTACCTTCTGCGCCAGCAGACCGCAGAATTTGATTGTACTTATGAGCGTAAGCGATTAGATTTACCAAGGTATGAGAGAAGTCTTAAATGTCTAGATTTTTTAAGCCACTATTTATAAAGAAATTTAACCTATGTTAACCCAATAAACGAAACAGCAAAACGAGAGACACTAATTGCTCCTACACTCTTAGAAATTTGTGCGGAAACGCAAACTCAATTGAATGTTGTTGTTACCGGAATTTCAGGCGATGGACGGGTTGCTGAAGGCGCGATTCTTGGGATGCTCTCTACAGAACTGCAAACAGAAACACTTTAAACTGTAAATAAGAGGGTTCTCAAAGTCACTGAGTAATAATGTTTAGTGTGAACCATTCCCTACGGCAAAGCTTTTATTGGTCTGCATATGTTAACTAGAGTTTCGCTTATAGGAATATATAGGAGAATTCTCTTAACTGCAGCAAGATTGTTTCAGAAACCACAGCTGACATGAGTATTAATAACCGAAAACGCTCTATCACTAAAGGGAACCGCGCATTAGAATTATTTACCAACGGTGAAGGATTAGTCCGCATCTTTGCGACATATATCAATGATGACCCATCTCCAGAAAAAATCTTGTTTTTTCACGGTGATGGTGGAAATGGGAAATCACTTTTATTGAAATTTTTATTAACAAAATGTTGCAAGCGTTTCCGGTCGGATATTTGGCAGGAAGAACTCAAACCTAAAACTGATGTTGAGGTAGCAGAATACATTACTCAAAAAGCTGACGATTGGGACTTTACTAATGTGCCAGCGGTATTACACGATTTTGGGTTAAGACTACCTGGTGAGGAGCAACCCCAAGACCCCTTTTATGGGTTACTGATGCTGCGCCGTAATATCTCCTCTAAAGCTCAAGAATTGGGTTACTGTTTGCGCTTTCCCCTATATGACTTCGCTTGTGTTTGGTATTTGAAACAAAAAGGTAAGCTTTCAGCAGAAAAGCTCAAAGAACTTTTTCCTCAAGAAGAAATCGACTTTTTAGTTGAAATTGCTAATGCTTTGAGCGACACCTCTTGGGGTGCTATTGGTAAAGCAGTCTTAGGTCTTTTTTCTAAACATTTGGGTGAAAAATTTCTCTTGTTCTTACAACAGCGAGGACTGAAGCAGGAAGATGTCCAAGCGATTCAAGAGATGGATGTAGACAGGGAGTTAATTTTTGAATTGCCACAACTGCTGGCACAAGATTTAAATGCGGCGATGTCTCAACCAAATGCACCAGAAAGAATAGTCCTGGTTTTTGATACTCATGAGGCATTTTGGGGTGTAGAGGAACGAGGTGTTCTTCAAGGTGAGCGCTATTTTGCTGAAAATGAATGGTTACGGCATTTTCTTGCAGAGTTGGAACTTTCATCTGGCATAATAACAGTCGTTGCCGGAAGAGAATTACCGAAATGGGATAAATCTCATAAATTTCCCATTCCTCAAGATTGCCTTGATGCTCAGTCTGTTTATCATCTTTCACCGACTGACGCTAATAAGTATTTACAATTAGCAGGAATTGAGGATGCAACTCAAAAACAAAGTATTATTAACTACTCGCTAGATGCTTCAGGTCAGGTACATCCCTTTTTACTGGGTTTGTGTGCCGATGTCGTACTGCTTTCTGCACCATCTCAAGTGCTTCCTACGTTTGATTTAACAATCAGCTTTGAGGTGAAAGCGTCTCAACTCATTAACCGCTTGCTCAGTTACGTAGATCGAAAAATTGCTTATGCCGTTCACGCCTTGAGTGCTTGTCGGGCATTCAATTTTTCAATTTATGAATACTTAGGTCAGAAATTACACTTTGACACTGTTAAGCCCGCTTTCGATATTCTTACAGAGTTCTCCTTTGTATGGGAGGCGCAGCAACGGGGTCAGAATTGGTATCGCATCCACGATTTGGTTCGACGCTTAGATTACGAATCAAATCAGGAAGAAATTAAAACAATTCATCAGCAGGCACATACGGAGTTAGAAACGTACTACCGCCAGCTTGGAGAAGTGGCAGAAGCAATTTATCATGCTAATCGCTTAGATTGGCAACGGGGTGTGAATGAGTGGGTAGAAAAGTTTGAGAAAGCTTTAGAGCAGAGTCGCTATGAGCAATGCCGCAGTTTATTAGAAGTTAGAAACGAGTTAATAATTCAAAGCAATTTTCAGGTCGGAGACGTTTCATGTGCTGAAGGTGATTACTTTGTCACATTGTCTCAATATGAGCAAGCAGAACAGGAATATTTGGAAGCGATCGCTGCTTACGATCTACAACTGCGCCTGACTCCCGATGATACTGTAACTCACCTCAACAAGGGGAATGCGCTACAAAGATTGGCAGACCTACAGTCGAGCTTATCGCAGCACACACAAGCACTCTCTAGGTACGAGCAAGCTATTGCATCCTACGATACCGCTCTAGCGCTGGCTCCCAATTAACGTGAGTTCGACGAACTAAAAAACGGCAGGAGGCAGAGCAGGCAAGTCTTTTGGGTATATGTCAAATTTCGTTAATCATTTTCCCCTCCAAGCCAGTCTTAGGAGGCGATTTTACTCTATCTCCTGTTGCAGTCTGACCTAACTAGCAACTTGGTTACCGTAAATAATAATTGTTATAAAATACCTTTGTTGAAATTACACTAGCTGAATTATAGATAAATGCAGATTATTAGAAACGAAGACTCAATTAATGGTGAAGAAGTCATTATTTACATCGAGGTAGATGAGATTCCTGCTGCTAACGATGATTATGGAGATTTACGGAGTATTAATGCATCTAAAGTTGTAGAAGCAGCTCGCGATGTCTTTGGTGAGGCGATGAAGCTAACTCGTGATTGTGCCAAGCGGGTAGTGCAAAGCGTGCAACAAATGGAGCAGTCAGTACGACCTGAAGAATTTGAGTTAAAACTTGCCATTAAACTAGATTCAGAGGTCGGCGCAGTTATCGCCAAAGCTAGTACCGGGGCACAATTAGAGGTGACAATGAAATGGAAACCCAAGAGTCAATCGTGAAGAAAACATCAGAATTTCTGATATTACCTTACTCACAGGTTGTTGGTCAGCAGCAGATTAAGCTAGCACTAGAACTGGCTTACGTTGCGCCGCGCATTGGTGGGGTATTACTTAGTGGAGAACGAGGTACGGGCAAATCTACGGCGGTGCGTGCTTTTTCGCAAATGATGTATAATCGCCTGCCTGTTACCCTCCCAATTAATGCTACAGAAGACCGAGTGGTTGGGGGCTGGAAGATTAAAGATTTAATGCAAAGTCGGGCTATTCCGGAACCAGGATTGTTGGAAGAAGCGAATGGCAGCTTGCTTTACATTGATGAGGTTAACCTGCTGGATGACCATATTGTAAATATTATCCTTGATGTCACTTCCACTGGGGTACTTGTAGTGCAGAGGGAAGGACAAAGCGAACAAAAGCAAGTTTCCTTCACCTTAGTTGGTACGATGAACCCAGAAGAAGGGGGACTGCGACCACAGTTACTCGACCGCTTTGGTTTGATGGTGAGCGTAGAAGCGGAAAAAAATGAAACATCGCGGTTGAACATTCTCAAAGCGGTTTTGGATTTTGATAGAGCTTTTTCCCAGACAGGGGAAAGTGAATGGTCAGATTACATCGATAAAGCTAAAGAAGAAAATCGGAAGCATAAGGAGCTATTAAAGGCTGCGAAACAGAATTTTTACAGCGTAGAAATACCAGATAAAATTCTGAGTAAATGCGTCCAATTAGCCAAAGAGTTCAAAACAGAGGGGAACCGGGGTGACTACATGGTTGCTTTAGCAGCAAGAGCCTGTGCTGCACTTCAAGGGGATTCACAGGTAATGGAAGACCATGTAGCAAAGGTGGCTCAACTAGCGCTTCAGCATCGTCGCAATCCTGAGTTTGTCCAAAACAGAGAGATGCTGTGGACTCAAGAAGATAAAGACCTTGTGGATGCAATTCTCAAGGGTTATAAGTAATTTTCAGATTTTTTGATTAATGTCTCAACAGGAGGTGGTCGAAACTATTATCAAATTAGCAGTTTTCCACAATCTTTCTCCCTTTGCTTCCTAAACCACCAACCCACGTCAATCCGAAATCAAAACCCACAATGGTGTTGACGACTGACCCTTTTACGCGAGCGCTCGCCTGTGCTGCCATCAGCCCTGGTCTACGAAGTATTTTAGTGTTCGATGCGGCTCCTGAGACATTGCGGCTAGCTACTCAAACTACAGCCCAGATGTTGGAAGTTGTCACAGGGCATCAAGTTGTCCCCGTGACATTGGGAACATTTGAAGCTGAAGATGACCTGTGGGGTAGTTGGGGGCTGGGTAGCGAGTTAGAACTTTTGCAATGGAAACTGGGTTTGCTGACAGGGGGACAAAAGAAATCCCCACTGCGCTTAGTGATGATTCCAGATTTAACTAAGTTGAGTTTAGCGGCTGCACGAGCTTGTGTAGTGTTGATGGGAGCGGATGTTGCTCATTTAGAGCGTCACGGACAGCACGAACAATGGCAACCCAACCTTTGTTGGCTTGCGGGTTGTGCCAGTGATGAGGTGGGAATGGTCTCCCCTCACCTGTTAGACCGTTTTGCTTTACGTTTGAGTGGCTTAGTAAACAAAAACACAACAAGAGAAGCAGAAATTCGGGAATTACTTGATGAGCGGAAGTTAGAAAACGAAACCACGCCTGAGCCACTGTCAAAAGAAATTTATCAAATTTTACAAACTGCTGTACAACAGTATCCCAAAATTACAGACGAAGCACTTGCTCGCATATTCAATTACACAGCCTCACAGGTATATTGGCATCGCCGGGAAATTACCTTGGCAAGACTGTCTTTAGCAATTGCACGGTTAGATGGTGCTGCTGAGATTACAGTGGAACACGTCAATACTGCCGCCCGGATAATTGGCTTGAGACCAATTGCCCAGCAAATAGATGAATTATCGAAAGTTCCCGCTCCACCTGTCACCCCACTACCCGAACCTCCTAAACCTGATGAAGTTAAGCCACCTCCGCTATATTCCCTACCTGACCAATCAAATGTATCTGCATCGTCAGAACCTATTTATGAGTCAGACACACCTCAACAACTGGAACCCACAATAGTTTATCACCCCGTCAATCCTTACCCAGAAGATAAAGCTCCTATTGAACGAGAAGCAGCTTCCCTGCGGTTGCCAATCCGGCGATTTCGCTCCAAGACATCTGCTTATGGTTCAATTATCGGGGTGGAGAAGGCAAAAAATCTCCAGGATTTAGCTTTGGTAAGAACTTTACTAGAGGCGGCAAAGTTTCAAGCATTTCGCCAACAATCAACAGCTAATGCTCAACGGCGGTTGGCATTACGGGTTACAGACTTCCACTCATATCGTAGAGCGCCTGTCGCAGAACAAATGCTGACTTTAGTGATGGATTACACTTGCTTGCGTGAGTGTAACTGGCGGCAGGGATTGCTACCTTACCTAAGTTGGGCTTATGTGGAAAGGGCTAGCATATGTCTGATTCAGGTGGGAGTAGCTAAAAATATTTATGATTCTCGTAAATATGTAGCTGGGAAAACTAAAGTTTCACCAGAAGAATTACGAGCGGAACGGATACTAGCACGAAATATCCTCGTGCCTCGCATTGCTGCGGGAATTGAGGCGGAATCAGGTAAGGCAACTCCGCTAGCGCATGGTTTGGATTTGGCGTTGCAAACTTTACGCCATGCTCTACAACACGGGCGCAGCAAAGTACAGCAAGCACTTTTGGTGGTAATTAGCGACGGACGGGGAAACGTACCTCTAGAAGCAAGTCGGGCGGGTAAAATCAAGTTACCTGTGGGTTCAGAAGGCGTAAAAAATGCTTTGCAGATAGCCGAACGCATCCGTGATTTGAAAGGCGTAAAAACAGTGTTGCTCAATCCCCAACCAAAAGAGTATACCGAGTTACCTTTGGAACTAGCAAATGCGCTAGGTGCGGCTATGGTTGCAATTCCACTTTTTGAGGCTGTGGAGGTGGAATGATGGCGAAAAACTTCCTGGGAGGTTGGTTACAGCAAGTAACCACAAACAAGGCGGAAACTAAAATAAGTTCTCAACCTCTACCTCATCAATTAAATAAACAAGTGCAAGCTGTTGCTAAATCTACAGAAGAAAACCAACAAGAGGTATCAGATGCGCTGCTATCTAATGCTACATATGCACCTCAAGAAAAATTTTCTATTAATGTGACTAAAAAATTGTCTCCAGAAGTAGCTATTTTACATATTTATGCATTTGGTTCTGATAAATATCGCGTTTTGGCAGAAATTGATGGTAAAAGTTTACATACTCAACCAGAGGAACAACCGAATATATCTTTAGGAAAACTGGTACAAGATAGAGAACGATTAGCTGAGATTGCAGGAATCATCGGTTTTTGTTCGTTTCGTAAACCTCAAATCCGACAATTACTTGATTGGTTGATAGATTTGCGAAAAAAATTAGAGCATACTGGTCAGCACTTATATTTACTTATTGCCGACCATACAGATTTTGAAATTCCTTGGGAGATGCTCAAGCTTTCGGAAAATGAGCATTTAGGCACTGCCATTACAACTGCTCGTTGGCAATATATTTGCTCTGACGAAAAAGCAGAAGGTCGTGAAAATTTGCTTTTAGATGTGAAACCAGATGCTTGTCAAGGTAGTATTATGTCCTATGTTAACCGTAAGTTAAAAGCGGAAGCGATTGACTTAGAATTAAATATTCTCAATAAATTAAATGCACAAGATTATCGTGATATTAAGATTTTTTTGGAGACTTTAAAACAAAATCAATATGACCTTGCTCTTATTTTCATAGCCTGTCATGGCGATTTTGGCAATGATGTATTTGATATGGCTTTAAAAGAAGATGATAAAACACGCTTGTTAGGTTTGATGCAGCTTTACAATTGGAAATTAAATTTATTAAAAAAATCTCAAAGTATTGTGTTTATTAATGCCTGTCATTCTGGGCGTTTGCGAAAAGATGACAAATATATTCGTCGTCAAGATTATCGAACAGGATTTGCGACATATTTTCTAGAACAAGGAGCAAAAGGCGTGATTGGCACTTTGGGAGAAGTAGACAATATGTGTGCTGCCAAAATAGCCCGCAATTTGATTGAACAGTGCCATGATGAAAAGTGTAATAATAATCTCTCAGTAGCCGAACTGTTACAGAGAATACGCGCCCAAGCTGTCCAGAGGGTGAACAGTGAGGATACACCAGAAGCTTGGAAAGCTTTTATTTATACTTTTATGTACGTCTACTACGGAAACCCGATGACCGTACTCCGACTTTCCCCACTAGGAGGACAGCTCAATGTCTGAAAACCAGCACTTACTCTTATCTGTTCAACCTATGATTCGCTACCCGCGTGAAGCGGAGATAGGTAAAACTTACCTGATGACAATTGATTTGCAAACATCTGAGGATGCTGAGTGGCATTATGAAGAAGAGGAGTATCCCATTTACTGTATGGTAGATACTTCGCCTTTGTTTAGTTGCAAGCCTGTCGGTGAACCTGCGGTAGTGTTGCACCGCTTTGGGGGGAGTTATGGTGAGGCGAAGTTTTTGCTGACGGCGGCACAGAGGGAGATGGAGGGGGAGATTCGGTTAACGCTGGTTAATGGATGGGGTGTGCCAGTTAAAGTAATTAATTTAGATGCTATACGAGTCAAATATGAATCAAGCCAGCAACTGACAAGTATCGGAACTTTACAAATTGAAAGTCCCAAAATCGCATCAATCATACAAAATTTTGACTTAGTAAGATATCAAGAAGCAATCCGCGAATGCTATGGCAATCTCAAATTAGATAGTTTAGATACTAGTGCTTACATCTATAGCGAACTGAAGTCCAATTACGTCAATGCTCACAACAACAAGGGGAATGCGCTAGCAAAATTGGCATCCCTACACTCGAGCTTATCGCAGCACACACAAGCACTCACTAGGTACGAGCAAGCCATTGCATCCTACGATACTGCTCTGACACTTGCTCCCAATTACGTCAATGCTCACATCAACAAGGGGGTTGCGCTAGGAAGATTGGCATCCCTACAGTCGAGCTTATCGCAGCACACACAAGCTCTGTCTACCTACGAGCAAGCGATTGCATCCTATGATACTGCTCTGACACTTGCTCCCAATGACGTGTATGCTCACAACAACAAGGGGCTTGTGCTAGAAAGATTGGCATCCCTACAGTCGAGCTTATCGCAGCACACACAAGCACTCTCTAGGTACCAGCAAGCTATTGCATCCTACGATACCGCTCTGACACTTGCTCCCAATGACGTGTATGCTCACAACAACAAGGGGATTGCGCTACAAAGTTTGGCATCCCTACAGTCGAGCTTATCGCAGCACACACAAGCTCTGTCTACCTACGAGCAAGCTATTGCATCCTACGATACTGCTCTGACACTTGCTCCCAATTACGTCAATGCTCACAACAACAAGGGGATTGCGCTAGAAAGTTTGGCATCCCTACAGTCGAGCTTATCGCAGCACACACAAGCACTCTCTACGTACGAGCAAGCTATTGCATCCTACGATACTGCTCTGACACTTGCTCCCAATTACGTCAATGCTCACAACAATAAGGGGAATGCGCTAAAAAATTTGGCATCCCTACAGTCGGGCTTATCGCAGCACACACAAGCACTCACTACGTACGAGCAAGCGATTGCATCCTACGATACCACTCTGACACTTGCTCCCAATCACGTGTCTGCTCACAACAACAAGGGAATTGCGCTACAAAGATTGGCATCCCTACACTCGAGCTTATCGCAGCACACACAAGCACTGACTACCTACGAGCAAGCCATTGCATCCTACGATACCGCTCTGACACTTGCTCCCAATGGCGTGTATGCTCACAACAACAAGGGGATTGCGCTAGAAAGTTTGGCATACCTACAGTCGAGCTTATCGCAGCACACACAAGCACTCACTACGTACGAGCAAGCCATTGCATCCTACGATACCGCTCTGACACTTGCTCCCAATTACGTCAATGCTCACAACAACAAGGGGATTGCGCTAAAAGGTTTGGCAGACCTACAGTCGAGGTTATCGCAGCACACACAAGCACTCTCGACGTACGAGCAAGCTATTGCATCTTACGATACCGCTCTGACACTTGCTCCCAATTACGTGGATGCTCACTACAACAAGGGGCTTGCACTACGGAACTTGGGTAACTTACTTAAAAAGTTATCTCAAGATAAACAAGCCCTCCAGTGTTACCAAGCAGCATTGGTGTCATTTAACCGGGCATTAGATATCGCCCCAAATGATGACAATATTCGGGATTTGAAAGAGCAGATGCAACAACTGCTTTCAAGCTGATCCAAAATCATTTTAGGAGGGGCTTGTATCCTTTTCTTTTTCGGTAACTACTGGCGAAGATTGGCGTTTTGGAATATAGCGGTTCTGGTGTTGAGTGCAATACATCAAGAAATAAGAACCACAGATGGACACAGATGGACACAGATAAATAATTACTTCATCCAAACGAGAAGTGCTATATACCCCAATACAGTTCAGATAAGACCAGAACCCTTATCAAGAACACAATGTAGAGACGCGCCATGGCGCGTCTCTACACACATGATTTTTTACACATCAACCTTAACTGAACCGTATTGCCCTATACCCAATCCCTTTTAATTTACCGGCTCAACCACAGCTTTTAAACCGTTATTATTAAGTATTTTGATGACGTTATCAGCGTTATAGCGAGTGCTGAAGACACCGACTTGCATCACTCCCTTACCACGCCAGACAGTGCGAAAAGCACCAGGAGCAAGGAATTTTACTAAGTCTTGATCCTTTTCATTTTGTACTTCAACTACGACTCGGTAACGTAAATTGATTTGACTTTCCCCAGCAGGCGATGAAGATGGACTCGAGACATACGCAGTCGTCGAAGAACTTTGAGTGAGTGGTTGTTTTCGCATATTGCCAGTATTGCCCAAAGGGATATTGGAATTGGGAACGGGCAAAAGAGCTGCATTACCGACGGGTGCAGCTTCTAGTGTTGGCAATGACGACTGTCCTTGATACGCTCTTTGTACGGGTACTGGTGCGACTTGGTCATAGGAAGTTACATTTTGTTGTCGGACTTGACGCCCAGATGCCGAGAGGGGAGGACGCGGAGCCATTTGTTCTAAATTCATTGCCTCTGGGCTTTGTTGTGTTCCCGCGTCAACGGTGTTAGCTGCCGCTTGGGGTGCAGTGAATTCTACGGTATTAGAAGAAATACGTACGTAATTCGCTTGCTGTGATGTATTGGATGTATTTGCTGGTGGTTGAATTGACCTTGCAGTTGGGGCAACTTGCCGGCTCCTTGTCAAGCTATTAGGAGTTGGCAAGCCAGAATTGAGAGGAGATTGTTTTTGATTGACAGTAGTTGCTCTAAGTGGTGAATTAACAGGCAATAATGGCTGCAATTGATTGTTTAATCGTCCAGAAGCGTTGCTCGAAGACGCGCTTAGGGGGAGACGCCCTGACGCTGCTGTTGACGCGCTTACATTTGCTAAAGAATTCCCGCGTTCCTGTATCCTCGGGTTCTCTGCGCTGAGTCCCCCCATTCCCGCCTCGGCGACTGCTGTTGTCCCAGCCAAATCCACCTTGCCATTGATGCGGTTGTTGGCAAGAGTGTTGCCAAAAGCAGGAAAGATTTGCTTGGCAGCACTGGCGTTAATGTCGTAACGAGCATTGTTGCGAAACTGATTACCGCCTGGTTCAGAGGCAATGCCTAAATTGGGGATCGCTTGAGAAATAGCTACTAAGCCATCTTCTTTGCTGCCTTGAATGAGATTCTTCCGTAGTATTGGGCGAGCATTCGCTTGTACGACAATGCCACTTCTGTTGTATTGAACAGAATTGCCAACCACTATCGGCTGAGCATTTTGAGTAATATTAATGCCAAAGCCCGTTTCTTGAAACACGTTTTCCCGCACTTCCGGTTGAGAGTTCCCGGAAATTGTGATTCCATTCGCCCCATTTTGATAAAAGAAATTACTGCGAATCGTGGGCGCACTGTTGCCAGTCACAGCTATTCCATCTTGGGTACTGCCAATAAAGGTATTTTCCACAATGACTGGATTGCTGTATTCAATCCATAAACCGTAACCACGAGAGTTGGGATTAGTTACCGTTACGCCAGTCAACTTCGCTTGGTTTGCGCCTACAATGGTGACGTTTTGACCGCCAAAGGTGCGACTGAGGTAAGCACCTCCTCCTTGGATGACAATACCACGTCCTTTAGTGCGAGAGTCCCCTTGAATGGAAACATTCGGTTTGAGTATCAAAGGAAAACTCTCTCCAGTTGCGTCCGTGTAAGTGCCGCTTGAGAGCATAATGACTGTGTTGGGACCAGCGACTTGTAGCGCCTGGGTAATGGTTTTAAAAGGAGTGCCTTCACCACCATTGCCTACCTTGTCATCCCCGGCACTTGGGTTGACAAAAAGCACGTTAACCTGAGACATTGTTTTGGCACCGATCTGCTCTCTATCTGTTGTTGCGGGCATTTGAGCAATGGCGGCATCAAAGCTTGCCCCAAGCATTGCCATGTATGCCACTCCCATACCAGTGGTGAAACACAAAACGAAAAAACGAAACACTGATAATATTGCTACACTGAGGAATGAATATGGTTTGTGACCTTTGGCAATTAGCTTTACTGATAAATCGTTTGCCCAATAAGACTTAGGAAAAACGTCGTGGTGAATCACTTTGACTACACTCCTTCAACCAAAAAACTTTTTATACTTTTGTAGACGTAAGTATGTGGATAAGGTTACTCAGATATTGACCTGTTCGCTCTTTTTGATACAAAGTTAAGTTAGTTAAGAATCAATAGAGATGCGAAGAACAGTGTCAATATGAAACAGGCTGGCTGTTACGATGAAAGCAATAATGGGGTTGTTGTAATGGTCGAGCCATACAGCCAAACAGAGCAAATCCAGCAAGTTGTTTACCGCATTTTAGATGCAAATTTAGACCGCGCTCGTGAGGGCTTGCGAATCATTGAGGAATGGTGTCGCTTTGGGTTGAACAACGCCCAGTTAGCTGCCCAATGCAAAAAAGAGCGACAAGAGATAGCTCGTTGGCATACCACAGAATTACGGGCGGCACGGAATACTCCGGGCGATCCTGGAACTGAGTTAACCCATCCTCAGGAAGAACAACGTACGAACATCAAATCGTTGTTGCAAGCTAACTTCTGCCGAGTGCAAGAAGCTTTGCGGGTGCTGGAAGAATATAGCAAGCTTTACAACCCAAACATGGGGAAAGCTTTTAAGCAGATGCGTTATCGCATTTATACCCTGGAAAGTGATCTGATGGGAAATAATCGGCAGCAACTGCTATTGCGATCGCGCCTGTATTTTGTCACCTCCCCAAATGAAAGGTTGGTGGAAATTGTCGAAGCAGCCCTGAAAGGAGGATTAACGCTGGTACAATATCGCGACAAAATAGCCGATGATACTGTGCGTCTAGAACAAGCTAAAAAATTGCGGCAACTATGCCACGCCTACGGCGCTATTTTTATTATCAATGATCGCGTGGATGTTGCTCTAGCGGTAGATGCTGATGGAGTGCATTTGGGACAACAAGATTTGCCCATTTCTATTGCCCGACAATTACTTGGTCCTCACCGTTTGATTGGTCGCTCTACCACAAACTCGCAAGAAATGCAAGCAGCGATCGCTGAAGGTGCGGATTATGTTGGTGTCGGACCAGTTTATCAAACTCCTACAAAAGAAGGAAAAGCAGCAGCTGGCTTAGAATACGTTAGCTATGCGGCTAAAAATTGTTCCATACCTTGGTTTGCCATTGGGGGAATCGATCCTAATAACATTAATGACGTGATCAACGCCGGAGCAAACCGTGTGGCGGTGGTGCGTAGTCTGATGCAAGCCGATCAACCTACCCTGGTGACACAATTTTTTCTGTCACAGCTAATAAGCCGCATGAAACCAGAATCTGGTATGTCTTATGTCTGATAGGATTACACTTGTTATCAATGGGGAAACTCGTTCCTGCTTACCCCAAACACCTTTACCCGACTTACTCCAACAATTGGGTTTCAATCCCCGCTTGGTGGCGGTAGAGTATAACGGCGAAATTTTACACCGTCAGTTTTGGTCAGAAACAAAAGTAGAGCAGGGCGATCGCTTGGAAATAGTCACCATCGTTGGTGGTGGTTAAGTCAATAAACAAGAGTAGCCATCAGGAATGTAAATCGACCGATGTAAGGTTTTGCGTTTAGCGAATTGTTTTCCTTTACGACCGAGTTGTTCGCGCAGCTTTTGGTCTTGACACAACCGCTTGAAAGCATGAAAAACCTCATAGCCGGAATTAGGATTCACGAGTATGCCATTTTCTTCATGCTGAACTGTATCTACTACACTCCCCAAGCGAGATGCAATCACAGGTTTCCCAAAATAACCCGCTTCTAAACAAACGATTCCAAAACCTCCAATCGAGGCTTTATTGTTTCCCAAACTCAGCATTGCAAGTATGTCACATGCTGCGTAGTATCCGGCTAATTCCCCCTCAGGTACATACCCAGCAAAATGAACCCGCTTCTGTACCCGCAAGCGATTGGCTAGATTTCTCAGCGCAAACTCATCAGGACCTTGCCCACAAAGTATATAGTGAACATCCATCCCCAGAGTCAGCAGGAGTGTTAAATTCTCAATCACGCGATCAAAACCTTTACGCTTGACGAGTCGTCCGACTGAGAGAATGACCACTGCTGTTTCCGGAATGTTATATCCACTGCGCACCCGGACACGTAAATCATCCAGATCACCTTGATGAGCCGAAACACCAAATTTTTCTACTCTAACAGCAGGGTTAATCACATGGGTGGGCGTCTCAACTTGGAAATGGGTAATCAGCTCATCCCGAGTCAAGGAACTGTTACAAACAATTCCTTCGGCTCGTCTGAGGGTGAATTCAAACAGAGAACGCAATATGGGGTTGCGTGACGCCTCAAAAATATCCTTTCCGTGCAGGTAAATAAAAAAGCGAATCGGTAGAAGATAACTTAATACCAAAACAGAAAGAAAATGGTAGCCGTGACCCCATTCAATATAGCGATAGTGATAGCGAAAATACACTTTGATTGCAAACAGACATGACCAAACCGTATTCAGGAAAGCTTGCAGTATACTTCCCAAAAAACTACCACGCCAGAGTTGAGAAATGGGCCAGCGGTATACCGGAAACTTTTGCGCTCTGTCAAATAGTTTATCTCCCGAGCAACTAGCCGCTAAAACTATGACTCGCTCTGGGTCTTGCAAGCAGCGATTATAGATATATTCTTCAATTCCACCCTCTTTTGGTTGGAAGCTACGAGATATAACTAGGATGTCCGGATATGACGCAGTTTTGTCTCGGATTGTTGCTCTTATACGTGAAATATTTTCCATCAGACATTTTGATAACTAAACGTCAAAACAGCATAAAAAACCTACATAAACTTTTGTGAGCTTTGTAATTTCTACTTCCAAATCAATTGAATAAATAAAAAAAATTTTGTTCCAGGTCTTATGAGCTAAAAAAGACTTAATATCCTGAACAACAAAATTTACAAAACATGAGTCCTTGCTCATTCTTCGTTGAATTGACATCACTTTGAATGATGAATTATTAATTATTATTTTTTTGACTTTCCTCAATAATGTAACAGCTAAGATGCTTATGTTTTTAGAGAAAAATTCAATTTTTAATGTTTCAATTCAGTTTTACGCGCACCAGAATTTTCTCAACTAAACACCCTGATTCTTGAAAGATGAAGCTATCAAAAGTAGATGAACAAAAGCTGATGAACAAAAGATGAAGTTTAAAGGATGTATATACTTACCAGCATAACTTAAGTGCAGGCTATGAGCAAAAAAATTATACTTCATACTTCATACTTCAAATGACTCCTGTTGAGATTTTTAACTCTGGCTGCTGTTAGTAGGATATCTTCATACCACTCAAAATATTATGCCAAAATGCCAAAAAGCTATCTTTCTTAATTATCTTTTTTGAAAAAATCTTGAAATTAACTTTTTTCTGTAAAATCTATAATTTTTGTTAAAAGATATACAGAATTTTAAAATATTTTTTTTTACATATTAAAAAATATAAAAAAAATAACTAAAAAAAAGCGCTAAGAAACAAAAAGGGTTTGTATAATATAAAACCATAAAACTGGGTTGCTCCGCTGTGTATACTTATGGACGCAGGAATTTGGCAAAACAATTGCGGAAACTGGCAATCGCGAATTTAAAGTTTGATGAAAATTTTAAATATTCAATTGCTGATGAGGTACGGTTATCTACTCCAGAAATCCCCCCAAAGCCTGCTGCGTGTCCAACATGAGAGACGATACATTTGAAATGTAGCCTGTTAAAGAGCTACTGCCAATCAACCACTCTGTGGGGCTATGGGCTGGCGTCATTGACCAAGCACAACACTCATTTGTGCATTGGGAGATGAAGATAACCAATACTGTTTTTCAAGCGACTGTGTCATGGGTAAAAAATTACAACAAGCTATCAAACCCCTCTTAAAATCCCTGTTCCTCCTATGCCTTGTTTTTACATTGGCATTTGGTCATAGTGATGGGGCTCTAGCCGCCAGTGGGGGTAGAATTGGCGGTGGTTCCTTCAGAGTTCCCTCAAGCCGTCCTTACTCGTCTCCTCGCACCTATGCACCTCCTGGTGGAGGTTACGGTGGAGGATACTACGCTCCTCCTTATGGCGGTGGTTTTGGATTTCCGTTCCTGCTTCCATTTTGGGGTATTGGGGGAGGATTCGGCGGTTTACTGGGCATCTTAGTTTTTATTGCGATCGCCAATTTCCTGTTGCAAACCTTCCGTCGCGTCGCTTCTGGTGACGTTTCTGGTGACAGTGAAGTCGGCTACAGCAGCAACCCTAATGTTTCCGTCACTCGTTTGCAAGTGGGCTTGTTAGCCAGCGCCCGTGACTTGCAAACCGAACTCAACCGCATTGCTGAAACTGCTGATACCAACTCACCAGAAGGTAGAGCAGAAATCTTGCAAGAAGCAAGCCTCGCTTTGCTACGCCATCCAGAATACTGGGTGTATGCAGGTGGTGGTACCCAACAAGCGCGTTTAAATGCAGCTGAAACTCAATTCAACCGTTTGTCACTTGCAGAACGCAGCAAATTCACCGAAGAAACTCTTTCTAATGTGAACAACCAGCTCAAAGCAGCGACTCCCAAAGATGCTTTAGCTGCTGCTGGTGGTGAACTCGACAACCCAACCCGTCTAATTACTGAAGGACCTGGCGAATACATTATCGTCACATTACTAGCTGCGACTTTAGGTAAATACCAGCTACCATCCGTTAACAGCGCTGACGACTTGCGTCAAGCTCTACGTCAATTTGGTAGCATCCCTGGTGAGCAACTGCTTGCTATGGAAGTTCTTTGGACTCCCCAAGCTTCTGGCGATACCCTCACCTCTGATGATGTGTTAGCAGAGTATCCAGATTTGAAACTGGTTTAAAGGCGTTGCACAGTAAAAGGATAACTCTTGTGGGGTGGGCGGGACAGCCCGCCCCTATTTTTTATTTTTTTATTTATATTTTTTTATTGCCATTTTTTACATAAAATTTCAAACAGACCAACTTGCTACAACTCGAAAGCCGCATATCCTGAGTCCGCCATCAGGTTCATTCCAGCTACGACTGGCGCTACGGCAAAGCACAGAACTGAAACTCCAAGAACCACCGCGAAGCACCCGACGATTATTGTCGCCGCCAACTTCCCAAACTGATCCATCTGTGGGTGCGCCATCGTAATTTTTGTGCCAAGAGTCAGCACACCACTCCCAGACTAACCCATGCATATCATACAAGCCAAAGGCGTTTGCCACCTGAAAACTACCTACAGGTGTTGTTTCTTTTCGGTATTTGGCTTTTTGTTCCCAAGTGTGAGTATCGCTTTCACTACAATTTGCTAATTCAGCGGTAATTGTTTCGCCAAAGTGGAAGGGTGTCGTCGTTCCAGCACGACAAGCATACTCCCATTCCGCTTCACTGGGTAAGCGATAGTGTCGTCCAGTTTTTGCAAATAGCCTTGCACAAAATTCTACCGCTTCGTGCCAAGAAACATTTTCAACTGGTCGATTTGCACCTTTGAATTTGGATGGATAAGGGTTTAAAGATTGTTTGACTTTGGGTAAAGCTGCTACCGCTTTCCATTGTGCTTGAGTCACGGGAAACTTTCCCACAAAAAAAGGTTTGATAGTCACTTCGTGTTGTGGACGTTCGTCACCATCCCCTTCATCATCTGTTGAACCCATCATAAAAGTACCGCCAGGAATCGCTACCATTTCCAGCGTGACTTCATTACCTAAATTTTCTCCATAAAACTTTGTACTCTGACAGTCACGGCTGATTTCGTTACCTTGTCCGTCTACTGTTACTACCTCAAACTCAAACGTCTGTAAGGAGTGGAATCCTGAGAACGCTTCTAGTTCGGGAACTGACGTTGTCACTTTCTGTTGTTGAGGCGGTGATTCCGGTTCGGAAATCGCCAAAATGGGTTGTGCAAAAAAGTTTGTTGCATTCAAATCTTGCAAAACTTCTATTGCTGATTGATACCTTTCTTTTGCCAAGTGTTTGAGCAACTTATCCAAAATTTGCGCGAGATCATCGCTGATAGTCACCCCTTTTTGCTGTAAATGTTCTCGCCACGACCATTTACCGTTCATGGGATCGTAAAGGCTATCATGAATTTGTCCATGAGGATCTTGTAGAGGCAAACACTGCGTGAGAAGACGCACACAAGTGACACCTAAGGCGTACAAATCACTCGCTTGACAGGCAAATCCAGCCATTTGCTCGCTAGGTGCATAACCAATTGTATATAGCACCGTCGCTTGTCTTGATAAACTGGTTTGCGTTACCTGCTTAGCACCACCAAAGTCAATCAAGACGAGTTTGCGATCGCTTTGACGGCGGATAATGTTTTCTGGTTTAATATCTCGATGAATAACGTTACGCTCGTGAATAAATTGGAGAACCGGTAACAAATCCGCTAAAATTTCTCGAATTTGCTCTTCACCAAAGGCTTGTTGCTGAAGTTCTTGTAACAGAGTTTGCCCTTGAATAAACTCTTGTACCAAATAGAGGCTAGAACCTTGTTCAAAGTAAGCAAGTAATCTGGGAATTTGCCAGTGATTTTCTCCCAGTTCATAAAGTCGCTTCGCTTCTTCCTTAAACAATTCTGCTGCTTTCGTACGTTCTGAAGTCCCCTGAACTTGTGGGAAGAATTGCTTGATGACACAAGGAGCATCTAGTCTATCAACGTCTTGAGCTGCATATGTTCTGCTAAACCCGCCTTCGCCTAATAATCTCAATACACGATAGCGGCTTCTCAGGAGTTTACCAAAGTTGCTTTGTCCACAACTGGTACAAAATATATTGCTATCAGCGCTGAAGGGATTGGAGCAACTGGGATTTTGACAAATTTGCATAGTGAGCCATGTATCGCATCTTGTCCAAAGTTGGCTCTAAACATGAGCTATTTTTATACAGATATGTATATCTACACATAAATCCCTATCCATCCGCTTGCAGTCGTTGCATAGGCAAAAACAGATGAAAAAAATTTTGTGTTTCCGTTTACGTGGCGTTAGAAGTCTCTAAAGAAGTTTCTAAATATGAGTAACTATGAGCGCACGGATTTATGCGCTAAAAGTGATAATAGAATGAAGCTGGTAATTTTGTCAAGTACCTTGCAAAGGAGAGATCTTGAGCAGGGGAGAATCATTTCTCGCCAAGAGGAGCCTGAATTGGTATGAGTGCTGAGCAAAAACCAATACAGTTCAGTTTTATTTGGAAGTCCTTTATCAGGTTGAAAGAGGTAACGAGGGTTTAAGCAGGGGATGAAACCCGACGCAACAAGTTTTAACTTGTTGTTTCTCTGGTATAATTCTTGAAGGTACTGGGTGGCGACCCATACAGGATATCCATGACAGGACTCCGAGGGTAGAAACGTAGTCTTCGGACTGTACCGGAGTCTGCGGTGGGACGCCCAAAGTGGACGTAAAATCAAAATGCCTGCGGAGACGGTCTGGCGGGGACTAGCAACAGTCTAGTTAAGAGTCTAAGAAACAGGAATAAGAGTGAAAAATACATGGCTTTAGCCTGTATTTTGAACACCCTTTAAGAATCCCCGGCATTTATGCCGGGGAGTACGTCAATCTCTCCAACCCAAGGGCGGCTCGATTAGGGTTTGCTCGGACTTGCCCACGCTCGCACCTGGCTTATTCACAATCTGCACTGTGGTTGCGTGGGGACCTTCTTCACCCTCCTCGACGGAAAAACGGACACCTGTACCAATTTCTATGCGGTCAAAGTCGTCATGGAGAACGCTATTGCGGTGGAAGTAGATTTCCTGAGCGTCGTCTATGGTTTTGATAAAACCATATCCTCTGTCTGGAAATAGCTTTGTGACAAGTGCTATAGTCTCCTGCGGGTCATCGTGAGTTTTGGCTTTATCACTCTCTTGCTGGCGCTTGGAGAGTTTTCTCAGCTGCTGAACCGCCGCTTTAAATGCATCTCGAACGACTGCATCAAGTGGTGCATACTGGTTGGTGTCTGATGGGTTGCTTTCGGCTACAAGTTCGTGTCCAGGTGGTACGGTGATATCAATCCGCACTCGGTAGGGAGAACCACTACGCGGGCGATCGTGTATCTTTTCTATTGCAATGTGGCAGCTACTAATATAGTCGCAAACTTGCTCAAGCTTACCAATCTTTTCGTTAACTAAATTATCAATGGCATCAGTTTTGTCTACATTGCGATAAGTAATTTCTGGTGCAACTTTCATAATGCGTGATTTAAGTTTCTGAATTTTCTTTGTACACAAGCGGCGGCGGCTTCCCACCTGTATCAAGGTTTGAGTGGAAATGACATTCATCTATGCGCCGATCGCTGTTGTCTTTTGGCTGTTTGCAGCCAACTCTAGTAGAACCCTGACTTCTTCATCGGTTGTTTGCGGAAAGTCTTCGTACCACAAACCAACACTGTAGAAGGGATTTGGTGTCGCCGCACAAACAACTTCATCTACTTTGGATTGAAATTCTTGACAAGTTTCGGATGCAGAAACTGGTACGGCAACTATGATCTTGGCAGGTTTTTGTTGCTGCAACGCTACAACAGCCGCACGCATAGTTGCACCCGTTGCTAAACCATCATCTACCAAAATCACAGTACGTTCATGCAGCGTTGGAACGGGATGTACGCCACGATAAAGGCGTTCGCGTCGCTCTAATTCCTGTTGTTCTTTTGCGACTACCTGGTTAATAGCTGCCTCGGATATACCAAGCGATCGCACAATATCTTCATTCAAAACTCGCACTCCACCAGAAGCAATAGCTCCCATTGCGAGTTCTTGTTGTTCGGGTACACCCAGTTTGCGTACCACAAAAACGTCTAAAGGGGCATTTAATGCTTTAGCAACTTCAAAAGCGACGGGAACACCGCCCCTTGGGAGCGCTAACACCAGCACATCTTGGCGGTTAGCATAAGCTGCCAACTCTTTAGCCAAAATTTGACCTGCTGCCTTTCGGTTTTTATATAGCATAGTGTAGCGCTCCTTTTTCGTTTTTAAAGGAATAACTTTTTAAGTATAAAAGCGCATCCTTCTTTGGTTACCCTTTTCATGTTGAATTTTGACTCTTGGGTTCTAAGTTTTTAATCTTTATTGGTCTTATCCACTGATATTAAAAACTTATAAATTTCCTTTCCTCTGACTAATGGAGGGTTGTGTTAGTTTTATCGCTCTACTTAGAGAATGAATTAAAATGCAGATCCAAATATCACGATAAGTTGGTTTTGATTGATATTTTTCGGGAGTTAAGCCATGTCACATCAAACTATTATCATTGGTGCAGGACTAGCAGGGCTAAGTGCAGCTTACGAATTGGTACGCGCAGGCTTGGATGTCCAGGTTTTTGAGGCGCGTGAGCGTGTGGGTGGTCGCGCTTATACCGTTGAACTAGGTGCAGGACAATACGGCGAGTTAGGTGCCGAGTTTGTGGACGATAACCACACCGCGCTCATGACTTATGCAGCCGAGTTCGGTATCCAACTTGACCCTGCAACCAAATTTCCTGACGACCTCTACTGGTTTATAGAGGGAAGTCTTCGCAACCGTATGTCCCTCACAAAGGAACAAAGCAATGCTTTAGACGATTTCTATGCAAAACTCGAAAGCCTGCTTGAAGAGCAAAAAGACCCGCAACAGACCTTAGATGAGTGGTTGGATACGCACTCAATTGCGCCGTTTGCCCGTCGAATTGCCCGTTGGCTCGCTTCTTCATTCTTTGCAACCGATCCAGAGTTGATTGGCATAGGTTTCTTTGCTTATCTTACAGGTATTAGCGACACAGGCTGCAATATGCGAGTTCGTGGCGGTATTTCGTGTCTGGTAAATGCCTTAGCTCAACATCTGGAAGAGCGAGTTCACATTGGCACTCCCGTGCGTCGTATCCACCAAACAGATGAGACTGTGACTGTTAATGTTGAGACAGCAAGCGGTTTAGTTGAGGTTGTGGCTGACAGCGTGATAGTGACGATTCCTTGGAGCGTGCTGCGTCACATACCGATAGAAGCACCACTTGTTGACGCACAGCGAGAGGCTATTTCCAGCTTACCTTACGGTGGTGTCGTCAAGACCTTACTGCAATATCCACACCGCTTTTGGTCAAAGCCAAACTTTGGAATTGTGCTGCTTGAGGGTGATTACCAGGCTATCTGGGAGCCAACTTTCGCTCAAATGGGGACGGAAAAAATTCTTTCCTGTTTTAGTGGCGGTACTCGCAGTTTAAAGTTATCTGAGCGCGCTGGTGAGTTAGCGGTGGCAGCAGTAAATACTCTCTATCCTGATGCACCGGGAATTATCACCTCTCGTTCTTATGACTGGAGTGCTGATGAATGGGCGCGAGGTGCTTACTGCTATTTTAGACCGGGAGACTTGCATCGCTTTGACCCATATTTAACGCAGTCTGCTAGTCGGGTTTTCTTTGCTGGCGAGCATACTGCTCCTGTGGAGTATCGTGGTTATATGGAGGGTGCAATCCGCAGTGGTCAGCGTGCTGCACAACAGATTCTTAGTTTGTTAAGCGAATAATTCTTTTGCATCTGTCTCTGGTAGGGGTGGACGCAAGCAAAGATATAATAATGGACCAAACAAGGGTAAGAGCGCAACTGACCAAAAAATACGAGGGTCTTTAAGACCTCTTCGTGCCATATCATCATCGAATAGTGAAGTTATCGGAAATATCAAGCACATCAAACAGAAGTCGATACTGATGAGGTGAACAAATGGCTGAGTGTAAAAGGGACTGGGGATTGGGGATTAGGGATTGGGGTAGTGGTATATCAAACGAAAAATTATGTCCGGGGCAATAAAGACTAATGTCAGCACCCACCCATCATCTTCACCCCCCCATATCCCCCCTTGGTAAGGGGGGATATGGGGGGTACGAGGCACAAACACAGGTTCGCCAACGAAGCCTTTAGGTGCAGCACTCCAAAATTCTTGTTCACCGTATTCGGGATCAACTTTAATAATCGCTTGCTGGGGTGCATCGCCTTGTGGTTGGTGAGCAGCTGCTAAGAATATACACCGATGAGGCTGACCAATCCGATCAGGATGAATAAATGGAAACTCACACGAACGCTCAACAAGTAAATCTCGTTGTGCTGTTTTCGTTTTCAAGTTGAGGTGAAAACGCCACAGCTGTGCAGGAGGTCGAGTATCAAAGTCAATTTCCTGGTAATTTAGATTGTGGTCAATGCCTGGAAAAGTTTCGTAGCAAACTGAATCAACAATCAACTCATCGCCCTCCTCGAAGGCGTTGGCATGGTGGAAAACAAAACAGGGATCGGTTTCGAGAACTTGAACTTCTCGTGAAGAGTCGCGAGGGATGAGCCAAATTTTAGTGGGGCTACGCCTGTGAAACTTGATGCACTCTGCTGCTCCCCGAAAGCCAAGCACATATGGTAGGGGATTGAAGGAAACTGGATTTTGAAAGAACAGGCAATAGTTTGGTGTAATCGCAAAACCGTGGATGAAGGCAAAGCCAGGAATTTTATGGTCGTGTTGTTGCACGACTTTGCCAGTCTGATTCAACTCATATACAGTGATGGTCGTAAGAGGACCAGGTTTGATGGCGAAAGTGACTAGACGCGGTTCCCGAGTTTCATCACCAGGATCTATCATTGGATGAGCCGCAAAGGGCGAGTCTTTGTGCAGAACGCCGTCCAGCGTTTCGATCCCCAAAGTTTCTAACGTGTTGGGATCAAGACGATATGGATGGGAAGCTTCCCACAGCGCTAGCAGTTTGTCGCCCCAGTAGATGATATTGGTGTTGGCAACGTTCTTCTTTCTTAAGTCAAAGGAGACAGCACAAATCATACCATCTCCATCGAAAGGGTGATGAATCTCCCGACCGAAGATATCTAGTAGACCAGGACCGTTGCGAAACAGTGTACCGTTTAGATTGGTTGGAATTTCTCCCTCAACATCCTCAATCCAATAGTCATACTCTTGATTGAGTGAGCAATTAGCTCCCTGCCAGTCTTCCAACTTGTAGGGTTTAGATTCACAGGAGGATGTATTTTGTTGGGATGGAATTGTTTGCATCAGCCAAAAGTCAACTCTATTTAGTGAAAATCAATAGCGGGTTGGAGAAGCAGCATAATTGCTCCCACGATGACGAAGGATAAAGTTACCCAAAACAAAGTCAGATTCAGCCGCATAATGTTTTCTTTCCTTATGTACAAATGCCTGTATCTACATAGACCTATCACATCTCCCGCCTGTAACCACTGGGTCTTTTGGCAATTGGAGATGTGATGAGCTTTAAGTTTCCAGATTGATTAATCCTGGTTAAAGTTAAGTTACATAGATGCTATGAAGATTAAAGACTGTTGATCGTCTTTCTCTGGTTAGGTTTATCAAGTTATTTCTAATTTGAGATACTGCGGGCTAATATATCTTGTGTCTGAAGGCTTAGGAAATTTGTAAATTCTTGTAAATTGCAACTATATAGATAGAAGGGGCAAAGCCCAGTAGACTTGCCCCTATATCTTGACTATGCTGCTTTCTTACAGCAGCTAGTCATATTGTTTCAACAAATTTTGGCTACAGATGCTCCTCCAAACTCCTTTAAAAGAAAGGATTGGAGAATCTCATTTGTTCTCAGCGCTCAATTAAATAAGTCTCAAGCTTGCAGTACCACCCCGCTTTCTGCTGGTTCTGCTACCACCCATTCAGAATACACATCCTCAATAAATCTGCTTTGATTATCAATTAAGTGACTGTTGCTGGCTCGTACTTTTAGGGTCGTTAGATAGACTCCCTGCAGTATTTGATGTCCATAACCGATGACTTGACCTATCTGTCCTGTCATTTGATGCCGTACGTAATCTCCGATATTCAGCATATTCATAACTCCCTGATGTGAGAGATTCATTGGCTTGTTTTTTGCTGTTTGTGCGCGTTTCTGTCACTCGGCATAGCCATTAGACAGAATTGCTCTTTTTACTAGTGCTGCATTTTAGTGCTAAGTCCGGAGCATTTTCCAATCAGCACTTGGTATGGGTGCAAGGTTGTTCTTGCCCCTACACACATAACACTGTTAAAGCTGTAGAAATTAAGCTGCAACTTGAGCTTTGCTCTCTATTGAGGGCATGGTTTGAGCCAGTAGATGTGTGTAGATCTGAGTCAACCGGGATGCGACACTATGCCAACTGAACGCGATTTCTACACGTTGGCGACCAGCTTCACCTAATTGATCTCGCCAAGTTGGGTTGATCACAATGCGGTCAATAGCATCGGCAAAAGCGGCTTCATCTTTAGGGGGAACAAGTAACCCAGTCACTTCAGGTACAACTGTAAACTGTAACCCCCCAACATCACTAGCCACGACTGGAGTCCGACTTGCCATTGCTTCAATCGCAACTAAACCAAAAGGTTCGTAGTGACTCGGTACAACACACACATCTGCGGCTGCATAGTACAAGGGGAGAACAGAATCATCAAGGCGACCTGGAAAGGTTGTGCAATCTTCCAATCCGAGTTCAGCCACGATCCCGGCGATGCGATCGCGCTCAATTCCATCGCTGTGATCTGGACGATAGCCACCTCCAATAACGAGTTGTAGGTTATCTGAACAGCGCAAACTCGACTTTGCAATAGCTCGCACGAGTGTCTCAATTCCCTTGCGCCGATCAAAACGACCGACGTAGAGAACCATCTTGGCATCAGGTGCAATTCCTAATTCCTGCCGTGCTGCAGACCTTTGAATTGACCCAAACTTATCGATATCAGTCCCACAAGGAATGACTTCTATTTGCCCTTGGGTGGAAACGAGTCTTCGCATATGTTCCTGTTCTTGAGGACTTGTTGCAACGACTCGATCCACAGTTTCCAGACAGGCTTTTTCAACGGCTAGTCGCTTGCTACCAATTGCTGGGATATCAGAAATAGCACTGTACTTGACTACTCCCAAAGAGTGGTAAGTATGCAACTGAATCAACGGTTGCTGCTTTTTGAGTTCCATACCCACCCAAGAGGACAACCAGTAGTTGGTATGAATTAGAGGGTACTGAAATCCTTGCTCCTGCTGGAATGCTTTGAACTCTGCGATGAATTCAGGCATATGGTCGAATAAGTCATATCGCCCTATAAACGCCGCAGGTCCAGCCTTCAAGCGGATAGTGCGACATAATGGTCCATGTTGCACAATGGCAGCTTGCTCACGACTACTTCGGCGAGTGAACATATCCACTTGCCAACCTTGCTGGGCAAGGGCAAAACCTACTTGACGCACATAGACATTTTGTCCCCCAGCCTCTTCCTGTCCAATTTCTGCAGCCGGGTCTCCATCAACAGAAATCAGAGCGATGCGATGTTTTTTGGTCGGTAACATAGTTGAACTTCACCATATGGCAATATTCCTGCCTCAGCTACCAAAAGAGAAGGTACTAGAACCCTTTTCTCAAGATCGAGGGCAGGTACAACGAAGCGCACAGATACCAGCCAAGGACACTGACGAGAACAAGGCATTACTCGTAAGAATGCTGCTCGTTCAGTCTCCTCCCAATGCCGACGAAGTTAGCTGACGGGCTAGGACTGAGAGATGTCCTTCTGTGGGAGAGAAAAGAAGAAAAAAAAAGACAGAAGAAAAAACTAGAGTAATTTTGTCTTTTTTCATTCTTTCATTTTTCATTCTTTCCTCTTTTGTGAGATTAGCCCCAAACTTGGTTCCTCCGCTCCAAAATTACCCCGACATAACAAAATGTTTGGGGCAATCCGTGGATTAGGCAGACTGATGTAGATTTGTTAAGAATTTAACCTGTAAGATGATTTAAGTCAACCTTTTTTACGGGTGACTCCTACTAGCTACAAGCACAAATGCGCTTCAATATGTTCCATTGCAAGTTATGCAAACACTGAACAACATTATTTGGCTATACTCGCCTGCTGAAAAATTAGGGTTATATTGCGTTTCTACCATAAACGTTATCATGATTATACGTTGATTAGAGAAAAAAAGCTACGATTAAACATAAATTTATCAAAACATATAATTTTTTATCAATGAAAATATATAGAAACATCAATTGTAGCAAAGCATCCCTTTTTAACAATTAATATATATAGAAACATCAATTGTAGCAAAGCATCCCTTTTTAACAATTAATATATATAGAAACATCAATTTGTAGCAAAGCATCCCTTTTTAACAATTAATATATAGAAACATCAATTTGTAGCAAAGCATCCCTTTTTAACAATTAATATATAGAAACATCAATTTGTAGCAAGGCATTTCGTTGAAATAGTATTTAAATAAGATGACATGGTATTCAAATAACATGACATAAGAGAGTAGTTAGATAGAAATCTACTGAAATGAAAATTCATTAAGAAACATTTTTTTAGTATTAACGTGAAATATTTAAAGTTAATTTAGGTTAAAAAACTCATTTTTTTACGTGAGATCTAGTACAACTAAATAATCTGTAATTTTCTCTGATTTTTCTTTAGTCTGTGTCCTTTGTAATTTGTTAAAAAAGGACATGAGTTTATTTGCCAAAAAAAGAAAAAGATTATGAGAGTCACGAAAGAGGAGTCATGTCGTTTCTTGACTGAGTGCGTTGTCTTTTTGTCTTTTGAGGCAGCTATCCTTTATTGTCTGATCTAACTTGAGCAAGAGCGCCCTTCTTTCTCTAGACAGTTATGTTAAGCCGACGGATGCGAGTAAATTAGAAGCAAGATAAAAGTTGTTTTAAGTACTTTAAACGCTTTACATCGTTCAATATCGCTGCGGGGAGTAAAACAATGAGCATTCTAGCTTGGGTCGTGTTGGGTTTACTTGCAGGTGCTATTGCAAAGGCGATCTATCCTGGCTACCAAGGAGGCGGCATTCTTGGCACAATGTTCCTGGGAATTGTTGGTGCTATCCTTGGAGGAACTTTAGTCAACCTTTTAGAAACCGGAAGCTTCACGTTAACTGCAGCAAGTTTTAGTATTCCCGGTTTGTTCGTTGCTGTATTGGGTGCAATGATTGCTATTTTCTTGTACTATAAGCTAGCTCGAAGAGTGTACTAAGCTGTTACGCAAATAAGCTTGCATTCTCTGGCGGGGATCGGACAGCCCACCCCAGAATAGTTTGAGGAAATTTAAAGCAAGCAAATTAAACGTGCTTTAGCTTAGCTTTGTTGTTTTAACAGTTGGATGACAGCATCATGATTGGCAGTTCTTACATCTTGGTCCTGAAAAAATGAACGTTATTTAAGCACTAAGTACTAAGCACAAAGTGCTTTATTTTCAATAAAAAGTCCATAAGAAAATGTAACTTGCTTTCTACGCTTTTTGGTGAACCGTGGTTTCTACGGGTAGGTGCAAGATATCAGAATTATAGTCATGATGACCTCTGCATTAGCAGAGGTTTTTTATTTTTGACCAAAAAGGGGTGTAGGGGTTGCAGTCCGGGGTGAAGATTTTCTTTTTGGTGCACCCTACCCCCGGAACAGAAGGGTTCAAACCCCTACCAAATTTTTAATTTGGTCGTCTAGTATTGGTAGTGGGTTCAAGCCCCGTAACCTTTCACTTCGGAGACACCCCTATCCCCCCATTCCCTTACACCCCTAGTTGTTGACAGATTTTTTTTACAATCGCACTCTTAATTCAGGGGAATTCATCATCAAGGTAGAATGTCAGCAAACTCTCCCTGAATGGGAAGCTTATGAAAGCGATGGCACGGAGTGCCCGCTTCGCGATGCTCCCGAATGGAGCCGCGCAAGGCGCGATCGCACTCGATAATTTGCTCCTGACAAGCAACCTCTGCATCATCCACCCAAGCTTGCTGTAACTTAATACCATGCAGATGCAGTTTCACACCTGCGTATGGAAAAGGATAATTTCCCTGTTCTTCCCAAGTTATTTCTAGATTATTTTGCGATCGCACTATGCGAAACTTATCGAGTCGCGATTCTCCATACCCATCATTTGCATCAGAGTAGAGAATTGCCTCGCTGCTTCCCTCTACAGGTAGATAAATATGGAGAATGAGTTGCTTACCTTGCTCCATTGGAATCATACTCCCTGCTCTGACCAGCAAAGGAATTCTTTCTAACGGTGCTTCTAAACTCACTTGCTGCTCACCTTCGATAACAGCATCATCCCAAAAATTATACCAACGTCCTTTCGGTAAGCTGACTTGGCGCGTTGAGCGAAGCTCTGCCGTAGGCATTCGCCCTCCTTCTTCGACAATCGGACAAACAAGTAACGCATCACCTAAGAAGAAAGCATCCTCTACACCCCAAACTGCAGGTTCATCACTCGCACCCCAAAACACCGGACGCACGGGAGGATAACCTTTTTGCGTCGCTTCCCAAGATAAGGTATAGAAGTAGGGAAGCAGTCGATAGCGCAGTTGCAAGAATTGCCGAATAATACTTAAATATGGTTCGGCATAAGTCCAAGGTGTCCGGTGTTCTACGTTATTAGAAGAGTGAGTGCGGTAGAACGTGAAAAACGTTGCCATCTGGAACCAACGCAGGTAAAGTTCGCCACCGGGATTACCCTGGAAACCACCGATGTCAGGACCGCTGTAGGGAATGCCTGAAAGCCCTAAACCCACCACTGTTGCCATTGTGGTTCGCCCTGAGCCCAAGTACACTCAACATCGCCTGTCCAAGTCCAAGCATAACGCTGAAGACCTGCCCAACCAGCACGGGAAACAATAAAGGGACGTCTATCGGCTGAGTACTGACAAAGACTTTCATAACCTACTTGGAGCCTAGACGCTACACTTGCCCTGATGGACAGTCAGCCCCTTCGGGGAAGTCAAAAGTCAAAAGTCACGCATTCAAAAGTAAGAACCCCATAAATAAATTTAGGGGCTTGTAACAAGGATGCCGTATTTCTTGCGCCTACTCGGTGAAATACATTTTTTCTTTTTCCATAAACAAATTTAGGGGCTTGTACCCTTTTCTTTCTGGTCAAGGTATCGCCACTGCCATAACCTCTATTTCGTCACCTGGCGTCTACTTCGGTAATATTAATTTTGCCCGTGATTTGGCGCGGCGCTGCAACGAGATTTCTGCCCGCTTGATCAGCGACTACGCGCGACGTTTTGGCGCTTTGGCGCTGTTGCCTTTGCCTGATGTGGACGCGGCGTTGGAAGAAATAGGCTATGCGCTGGGCACGCTAAAACTTGATGGTGTAATTTTGCTTGCAAGTTACGGCGACCAATATTTGGGAGATTCGGCGTTTGATGAGGTTTTTGCGGAACTTCACCGCAGAAAGGCAACAGTCTTGCTCCACCCAACAACACCGCCGGGAAGCGATGTACCCAAGCTCAACCTACCTGCCTTTATAGTCGAGTTTGTCTTTGACACGACACGGGCGGTAGCAAATTTAATCTACAATGGAACGCTAGAGCGTTATCCAGACATCTCAATTATTGTGGCACATGCTGGCGGTACGGTACCTTACCTGGCTCAACGATTTGCAATTGCCCCAGAAATCATACCGCCATTAGGAGAACGCGCCCCGCAAGGAGCGATCGCTTATCTCAAGCGGCTTTATTACGATACGGCAATATCAGCAACACCTCACGCTTTGCGTTCCCTGCAAGAATTGGTTGAGCCTACGCAAATTCTGTTTGGCAGCGACTACCCCTATATGCAAGAGCATTTCATTGAGAAAAGCATTCAAGAACTGGCTACTTATGACGGCTTTAATAACAATGATAGGCAATTGATTGAACGCGACAACGCTCTAAAACTTTTTCCTCGGTTGCGGACTGAAACTTAGAAACCCGGGTTTATAGACAACTCAGGTTTCTTGCATCCTTTACCGACCTGCGGCAATTTTCCTTTGTAAAACAGAAATCCGCTCTCGCGCTCCTGGGTGGCTACTTAAAAACGACGGTGAAGAAGACTGCTTTACCAATTTGCTTAAAAATGCAGGCATGGCATTAGGGTTATAACCAGCCCGTTGCATATACCGCAGTCCTTTGTCATCAGCGTTGTATTCAGCATCCCGGCTATTAGGTAAGTCTACAGCTAGTTTATAAGCTGCGGCAGCCACAGTACTTCTGTCTAAACCAGCCACAGAGGCTGCACCTTGAGCGAGTTGCGCTTGTCTGAGCTTCTTGATGACGTCGTCGTTGCAAATGTGACCTATTTCGTGACCCATAACCGCCGCTAATTGGTCTTCATTATCTACCGCATTAAGCAACCCTGTGTGCACGTAAACGTAGCCGCCTGTGGTTGCGAAGGCATTAATGTTTCGGTCTTGAACTACATAAAATTTAAAAGGAGTTTGAGAACAGTCACTCGCTTGAGCTAACCTTTGACCCACGCGGGTAACATTATCATTGGTGCCGAGTCTATAATTACTGCGTACCTGTTGGTGAATCTGGCTACCCAGTTCGACTTTTTGCTGTGTTGACAAATTAGACAGTTGCAACAGCTGAACGCCATTAAAAAGTAACTCAGCCCAGGGAACCGCACCTACTGGCGTAGGAGTCACTAATCCCACACCTACAGCAGTGCCTAAGCCAGCAAGAAAGAAGGCAAGACTTTTACGCAATTTAGAAAAGCGAGATTTCATAGTCAAAAGTAAATAGTTATAGAGTGGAAAAAGCTTTTATGGTGTTTTTGTTAAAAACAACTTTAATATTGAGCGTATTAAATCTGTTTGAACGATATTACGCTCAATCTACGTGTCATGTTTAGCTAAAATATAGACCAACATCTCGACAAAGGGAGCCACCACAAAGGAGGAATTTGACTTGCAGAGCGCACCGCTCCCAAAATCATTCCCCAGAAGGTTGCTAGTTTTGAACAATTTTGGTGTGGGGATGTAAGTTCACTTCACGGAATTACTTAGTGTTCTTAATATTATTATATGCTAAGGTTTTTTTCATTTGCATATACACCCATGACTAATCATGTTAAATTTTGATTGACCAATCAATCAACAAATATGCCTCCACGCGACGAACAAGACTTTGAAGGGCGGCGACAGCAGATTATTGACGGTGCATTACAAGTCTTTGCTAGCAAGGGCTTCGAGAAGGCGACCAACAAAGATATTGCAGCAGCAGCGGGGATTGGCTCACCTGGGTTGATATATCACTACTTTAAGGATAAAAGCGACTTGTTTGAGCAAGTGGTTGAGCAACGCCTACCAGTGCTGCAATTGCTGATCCACAGTGAGGAGGACATCATGAGCAAACCACCGCAGGATGCCCTCACCATTTTTGGTAAAGCTTTTCTCAAAGTATCGGAAAACCCGACATCTATCGCGCTGATGAAGCTGCTGTTGGGTGAAGCCTTTCGGCAGCCTGCAGTTGCCGAGATGATTAACAAAATTGGACCGAGTCGTTCTATTTCTTTCTTAACTCGCTATCTGGCAAAGCAAATGTCAGTTGGAGTCATGAAACCTATGAATCCAGCAGCAGCAGCTCGCTGTTTTGTCGGTCCATTTATTGCGTATATACTCACGCGTGAAGTATTCCAACAACCCGATGCTCAACAGATTAGCTCTGATACGATGGTAGCAACTGCCGTCGAGATTTTCCTGCAAGGCATGGTTTTAATCCCTGATAAAGATTCATACAGACAGTTTGCTACTACCGCAGATGTAATACCACATTCTATGCCGCAAGGTGTGTTTGACTTAAATGAAAACGGCTACAACCAAGCTTAAAGCCAAATTTTTTTTAGAGCAAAGTTGATTAATCAATCAATCAACTTGAAGTTTCTAGGAGTTCATCACTACCCACGGAGTCGTTATGACACAAACGCAGCCCAACCCTACCCATGACTCTAAACAGGCTCCCAGCATTGTTGAGAACGAGCCAAAGCAACCCTCCAAGCCCCAGCCGTCACCGCAGAAGCCGCGACGACGCATTCCTAAACCAGTGCTGATTTTAGGGGCGATCGCCCTCCTAGCTGGGGTCGGATACGGAGTTTATCGTGTATTCTTTTATCAACCAGAGCCTGATGGTCTGTTTTTAAGTGGACGTATTGAAGGCTATGAAACCGATGTCTCTGCCAAAATCGGTGGTCGAATTGCCAACGTAGCCGTCAGGGAAGGAGATATGGTTAAGCCAGGTCAACTGTTAGTGCAAATAGACGATTCCGAATTGCGTGCCCAACTACAAGGAGGTGCTGCCCGCGTACGTGCGGCGCAGGAGAGGTTAGAACGCGCCCGCCAGCAGTTGCCCGTACTCCAAGCACAGCTACAACAAGCTAATCTTACCACCCAACAGGCGAATCAAGAAAGTAAAGGTCGAGTCGTGCAGGTAGAGAATGCTTTAGCAGCTGCGCGATCGCAGTTAGTAGAGGCTCAGGCAAACTTGAAACTGGCACAGGCAAAACAACGACGTACCAGTTCCTTGTATGGCGAAGGTGCTGTGTCAGCCCAAGCTAGAGATGAAGATAATGCTGCATTGGGTGTAGCACAAGCCCGCGTTGCTGCTGCTCAGCAGCAGGTTCAGTCAGCGCAAGGAACCCTAACCCAAGCCCAAGCCAGTCTCAGCAATCCACCAATTCGCGCCGCAGCGGCATTACAAGTTGAAAAACAAATAGCCCAAGCCCGTACCGATATATCAGTCTCCCAGCAGGAAGTCCGCGATGCCCAAGCAACACAAGCGCAGACTCAAGCAAACTTAAATTACTTAGTTATTAAAAGCCCCTTAGCTGGTAATGTCATCACCCGTTCTGTAGAACCAGGCGAAGTCGTTGCAGCAGGTGCGCCACTGTTAACAATAATCAATCTTGACAATCTTTATCTGCGTGGCTTCATCCCCGAAGGAGAAATCGGCAAAGTCAGAATTGGTCAGTCTAGTTTAGTGTACTTAGATACATTTCCTAAGCAACCGCTACAGGCAACAGTCACTCGCATAGATCCCAAAGCGAGTTACACCCCAGAAAATACTTATTTTAAAAAAGACAGGGTAACACAAGTATTTGGAGTAGAACTCAGCCTGAAAAATTCCCAAGGTTTAGCAAAACCAGGAATGCCCGCTGACGGTCGAATTCTTGTACCAGAAACACAGCAAAAACGTGCTTCTACTCAGCTTTCCCTCCCGTGGAAATCCAAACAATAATTCTCTCCTCTGTGTTCTCTGCGTCTCTGCGGTTTATGAAATTATGACAGCAACTCTCCAGGCAAACACTCCACAAAAACGTACCAACTCCCCCGTCATCTCCATCCGGGACTTACAACACCGCTACGGCAAACAAACTGAAGCAGTAGCAGGTATCAACTTAGACATCTATCAAAGTGAGATTTTTGGGCTAATAGGACCTGATGGGGCAGGCAAAAGCACCACATTTCAGATTCTCTCAGGTGTCATGCAACAGACGAGCGGCATCGTCGAGGTATTTGATTCCAAACCTTGGGATGTGCGCCTGCAAATGGGCTACCTCACCCAGCGCTTTAGTCTTTACCTGGATATGAGCATATGGGAAAATTTACGTTATGCCGCAGGGTTACGTGAGGTCACTGAAGCGGCTTTTAAAACCCGTAGCGAACACTACTTAAAGTTACTAGACTTAGCACAGTTTAAAGAACGTCTAGCCGGACGCCTCTCTGGGGGAATGAAGCAAAAACTCGCTTTGTGCTGTGCGCTGATTCACCAGCCGAAAATTTTGTTATTGGATGAGCCAACAACGGGTGTAGATCCGGTATCGCGCCGGGAGTTTTGGGATATCTTAGCAGATTTGGCTGTGAGTGAAGGCATGACAACAGTCGTCGCTACCCCCTACCTAGATGAAGCAGAACGCTGTTCGCGGATTGCTTTGATGTATGAGGGCAAAATTCAGCAATGCGACACGCCTGCTAAAGTAAAAGCGAGCTTGGGTGTGCAACGGTTAGAAGTTTATATGCCTGTGGCGCAATTAGACAAAGCAGCGGACATCCTCAAAAATAACGTTGATTTACGAGATCTGGCGCAAGATGTGCAACGTTTTGGCGATCGCCTAGATGTACTTACCGCGCAGCCTAAAGAAACCAGTCACAGAATTGAGCGCGTCTTGGAGCAGCAACAGATTAAAGTTGAAAATCTTGCTACCGATACCCCAACCCTAGAGAATACCTTTGTCGCCCGGTTGCGGGAACTTAAAGGCGAAAGTTCTACAGGCAACTATCCGCGAATTTTCCATCAAGAAAAATCTGAGGGAACAGCCATTGGTGCAGAAAATCTGAATAAAGTTTTTGGTAATTTCCACGCAGTTAAGAATATTAATTTAGACATTAACTACGGAGAAATTTTTGGTCTTTTGGGGGCGAATGGTGCCGGAAAGACAACCGTCATCAAAATGCTTTGTGGTTTGCTGCCAGCGAGTTCTGGCAAAGTGAGTTTGGCAGGGGAAACGGGTCAATTACGCAGTGCCGAAGTGCGTCAGAAAATCGGCTATATGTCGCAAAAGTTTACCCTATACGATGACCTGACGATTGGACAGAACCTGGAGTTTTACTGCGGTGTTTATGGTATACCTCGCCGTCATCGACGAGCCAAGAAAAACTGGGTACTCCAGATGAGTGATTTACTAGGTCAAGAGGATAGACTAACTGCGGACTTACCAGGAGGTTGGAAGCAGCGCGTTGCTTTTGGCGCAGCAGTGATGCACGAACCAAAAGTTGTGTTTCTTGACGAGCCAACTTCTGGTGTTGATCCGCTTGCAAGAAGAGAATTTTGGCGCTGGATCAACCAGTTTGCTGGTGAAGGTATGGCAATACTGGTCACTACCCATTATCTAGAAGAAGCCGAACAGTGTCACCGCTTGGGATTCATGGTAGCCGGGGAACTCGTAGCTCAAGGGACACCGCGTCAAGTCAAACAAGAGCAGCCAGGACAATTGGTGGAATGGGAGTGTGAGCAAGTGCAAAAGGCTGCGGATGTGCTCAAGCAGAAGTTGGAGCGCAGGCGGGTGTCGATTTTCGGTTCGCGTCTGCATACAGTTTTGGATGAGCCGCGCACTCAGATTTCCCAAGTCGAAAATTGGCTCGTTGAGGCTGGGGTAAAAGTGAAAAGCCATCGAGATATGGAGTTTTCGCTGGAAGACGTATTCATTAGTGTGGTGGAACAGGCACGACAGCTGGGTTTAGATGTGCCAAAGGATTAAGAAACTCAAAATTCAAAAGTCAGGAGTCAGGAGTCAGGAGTCAAAACATTTTAACTTTTTCATCACTCAGCAATGAGGACTTGGTATGAAACCTAAACGCATCTTTGCTCAGACTGTTAAAGAACTAACGCAACTGGGGCGCGATCGCCTAACCCTAACATTAGCACTCTTCTTGCCGTTGATACTGCTACTGCTGTTTGGTTTTGCGGTATCCCTAGAAGTAAACAAAATCAACTTTGCCATTCAAGATTTAGACTTGACACCAACTAGCCGCGAGTATATTGCCACCTTTAAGCGCACCAATAAGTTCAATATAATTGCTTTTGGACCACAGGTTAATGTGCCGCGACTACTAGATAAAGGTTCAGTAGCAGCAGGTTTAATTATCCCTCCAGAATTTTCACGCGACTTAAAACGGAGTGGACGTGCAGCCGAAGTGCAAATTTTGGTAGATGGTACCGATGCTAACACTGCCAATATTGTTAGAGGCTATGCCAAAGCAACGACCAATGCTTTTGTTGAAAATCTGCGCGGTAGTAGTCATCTCCTTGTCAAGCTTCAATCTCGGCTATGGTACAACCCCGGCTTAGAAACTTTAAAATACATTGGTCCTGGGGCTATTGCAATTACTGTCACCCTGTTTCCTCCACTTCTGGCTGGCTTAGCTACAGCAAAAGAGTATGAACAAGGGACTATTCTCCAGGTTTATGCATCTAGCTTAACAGGCACAGAATACTTACTAGGTAAAGCAGCAGCGTTTTGGCTCGTGGGTATGGCGGAGGTGTTGTTTGTCCATTTAGAAGCATGGCTGTTCTTCGGTTTGAGATTTGTTGGCGATCCCACACCCATAATTCTCAGTTCAATACTTTACATTGCTTGCGGTGTATTTTGGGGTATTTTCTTAGGCTGCAATACCAAAGTACAGAGTGCTGCAATCCAAGCAGTAGCCTTCACCGCCTTTTTGCTGTCACTGCAATTATCCGGCTTCATCTACCCCATAGCTAATATCCCAATTGGCATCCGTTGGGTTTCCAATATTATTCCAGCTCGATACTACATTGAGTTAACTCGCGATGCCTATGTTCGCGGCGTAGGTTGGTTGGGAATCTGGTTTCAGGTATTTGCTTTAACACTGCTTGCAAGCTTATTTTTCTTCTTGGCTTGGCGTAAATTGCAGAAGATGCAATTGGGGTCTTAAATAATTCAAAATTCAAAATTTAAAATTCAAAATTCAAAATTCATTATCTAGTATGTTTTCAAGTTTAATAGACACAATTTTAGGCAGCCGCTTTTGGGCGCTTTTCCAGAAAGAATTTGCTCAGATACTGCGTAACCGTCAGTTAGTGATTCAATTGCTGGTACCGCCCACAGTCTTTTTAATGTTGTTTGGTTTTGCTCTGAGTCCAGACTTCCAAAACCTTAAAGTTGGAATTACCGACTATAGCAAAAGTAGTGCTTCGCGTGAGTTTGTAGAAATATTCAATCAGACTGATGCATTTGTGATTAGTCGGTACTATGCTAATCAAGAAGATATGATTGCCGATTTGGCGAAAGGTTCCCTGACCGTCGGTATCTCTATTCCGCCAGAATTTGCTGATGACATTGCCAAAAGACGTACAGTCGAAGTGCAGACGCTGTATGATGCTGTAGATGCAAACACAGCTAGTATTGCTTCTAGTTACATTAGCCAATTGGTCAGTGACTACAACTTGCGTCATAGAAACAAGCGTGGCGATGCTGTAGCCTTTCAGCGCAATCAGGTGCAGGTTCAGACTTCGGTATTCTACAATCCTGGGTTGGAAACTTCTTGGTTTATAGTCTCAGGAGTATTTGGAATTTTGCTTACAGTCATCGGTTCTCAAGCCGCCGCATCATTGGTGGTACGGGAAAAAGAAGCGGGAACTATTGAGCAACTGATTATGACTCCAGCCTCCAACACAGAAGTCATTCTTGCTAAGGTATGTCCGTTACTTGTTCTGCTTACCGTTGATGTTTTGATTGCTCTGAGCGTAGCAAAGCTAGCCTTTGGTGTGCCACTGCGGGGTAATTTACTTGTGTTCCTAATGATTGCCGTGCTTTACTTCTGGGTAGGTATTAGTATCGGCATTCTGATTGCTTCCTACTCAAAAAGCGAGCAGCAGACACAGTTAACAGCATTCTTTGTCAACCCACCCCTGACTCTTTTATGTGGAGCCACCACTCCGATTTCCTCGATGCCCACCTTCGTGCAATGGCTCACTTATCTCGACCCCTTACGTTACTTTATCGAAGTTTGTCGTGGGATTTTGCTCAAAGGAGTCGGTATCGAGACGCTTTGGCATCAAGTGTTGATTTTGCTAATGTTCGCTACAGTGCTGATGACTTTAAGTATTCGTCAGTTTCGACGGCAGTTGGGTTAATTGTTCATTAAACCCAGGGTAAGTGCATCTCAAACCCTATTGACACGGTAGTTTTAGGGTTTACCCAAAACACAAATGAAGTTCAAAATTACCGCACTGAGTCCAGGGGGAATTGACATTTGCACTTTTGTGTGATTTAAAAACACAAAAAGCTATTTGACTCATGTTTTTTCAATCATTTACGACAATTCGTCCTATTTTGAATGAAAAATCGATATTCAGATAAAGTTGTAAGCTTTTTGTCTGTATCGAGAGCTACAAAATTAGATGCGCTTACCCTGATTGCGGTCCGCTAGTCTTACAGGGGGAAACTGCACTTAAAAGTCATGAGTTAAATTTATCTGAGTTGGATAAACAGATTGTAGATAATCGGCTGACCATTGCTAAAGCGACAAAGGAATTAAATAAGGTTCAAAGCAGCAAACAGGATTCTAAAAGTACTCAAGCACCTACATATACTCTGCCAGCTTGGTTCGAGGCTTTCAAAATTCACCAGCATTTTAACGGTAAATTACTCAGCTTTGAAGATTGACTGTTATCAACAGTATTGCTATGACTGGTTGAATCTTTAAAAGGAACAAACAATCATTTAATGGAACTCAGTGGTAAGCTTTTTTCATTCCCAAAACGGGAATAGAGAAACGACGTCACCGCCTGCATTCAACATGGCCATACCAACGAGGAGACCCACCATGCAGAACCCTCTGAAGCTCGGATTCTTCATCCAGCCCGTCCATCCACCTCTTCGCCCCTATGCGGACGTTCTCCGCGAGGACCGCGAAGCGGTTGTGCTGGCGGATCGACTCGGCTATCGAGAAGCGTTCATCGGCGAGCATCTCGTCGACTCGGCCGAGACGATCACATCGAGCCTGGCTTTCATCGCGCATCTGGCCGATGCGTGCCCGTCGATCACCTTCGGCACCGGCGTGCTGCCACTTGCCAACTACCACCCAGCGATGGCGGCGGCCCAGGTCGCGATGGTTGACCACCTGGTGCATGGTCGGCTCGTGCTGGGAGTGGGACCGGGCGTTCGCGGCGACGCGGAGGCCATCGGAGACCTGGGATCGGACCGCAACCGCAAGACTCAGGAGGCGCTCGATCACATGTGCCGGATTTGGAGCGAAGAGCCGCCATACCGGATCGCAGGCGAGTTCTACCGGACGACCACGGAGCGCTCGCTTGATCGGCAGATCGGGCTGGGCGTCGCAGTCCGCCCGCTGCAAAGACCGCATCCGCCGATCGCAATCACCTCGATCCGGCCGGATGGACAAGGGCCGCACGCTGCGGGAGCTCGCGGCTGGACCGGAATCTCGGCGACCTACGTGGGTGCGTACGTCGTCCGCGCGCAGATCCAGAGCTACCTGGAAGGCCGACGTTCGGCGGGCCTCTCCGTCGATCCCTCTGGGTGGCGCGTGGCGCGCAGCGTCTTCGTGGCCGATGACGAGATTACGGCGCGTCGCTATGCGTATGGCGAGGACGGCGCCCACGGCTTCTACTTCCACGTCATGCGGACGAAGCTTGCGAAGGCCGGCGCGCTGGACGTGATGCGCGACTTTTCCAACCAGCCGGATTCCGATCTCACGACCCGGCGGTGTATCGAGCGTCTCGTGATAGCGGGAACTCCGGAGAGCGTCGCGGACCAGATTCTCGAATTCCGCGAAGAGGTCGGCGCGTTCGGTACCCTGCTCTATACGGGCCATGACTGGACCGATCCAGCGCTCGCGCGGCGCTCTATGGATCTCATGGCGAACGAAGTCTTGCCCCGGATTAATCGAACCGCGCAAGGGACGACACCGAATGGGTACACTGGCGGATCGGTATAATCTGACTGATGCATGGCCAGGTCAATCAGGGGTGTAATCAGGATAAGTGTAATTTAGTGCCACCGACTCCTGAAGCCTTTACCTGGTAAAAGCTTTAGAAGTAGCCATTTTTTATGCAAACCCCATTTAAGGAACGTTTTTGGGACAGTTGATCAAAGCATCGGTTACGTCAAATTATCTTAGCTCGGCTAGTTGCAATTAATGTGGTTTCAAAATTACCTTGATTGCGGGTCGGAGTAATTATGATTGCGCTCCGCTACAGCTATGTATCAGCGGGTACTGCAATGGTGATTGTTATTTTCCTGATGATTCTGCTTGATGCAGTGCATCCCCCTGCCGTTGCCACATCCTTAAGTTTTGCCCTACGCGCTAGTAATGAAAATAACTTGTTTTTGTTTGGTTTAGCTGTGGGGATCACTGCTTTGTTAGTGGGGTTAGAGCGCTTTGCTCTGTGGATATTAGCTAAATATAATCAGCGTTAACCTTCTTCGACAAGTATCTGCGCGGGCAGCGTGTCGAGGTCTCGACCGCGACAATCAATTGGTGTAAGCCTTGAAATGACTGGGGCGCGATCGTGCAGGATCAAAGTGTAGGACTGATAAACTAAACAGGCGTGAGTTGATATATCTGCTTGCTACATCATTCTAGAGACTGACTTAATTTCGGTTAATATTTGATAACTTATTATTGGCAGCAGTGCAGGATGTACTTAATATAGGTGTGCGACTGATTGAGCGAACACCAGAAATTGAACAGGAAATTAACCAAAGTAATCTTGGTTTTAAAGTGAATCAAGAGCGAGGAGTCTTAATTGTAGCTGTGGCTCCCAACTCCCTTGAGAAAAACTATTTAAAATTGACCAACCTTTATCAATTAATTAACATTATAGGCTCTCCGAGTCCGCAGGTCACAAGGCGGTTTTATCGCAAAACATACATTTTTGGTGATGAAAACACCGCCTCGTGACCAAGGTTGGTCAATTTTGGATAACTTTATGAAATCCCCAGCAGCGCGTGGTGCTTGACGTCCTGTGGATATTATTACCGAAGTAAAAAGAGTTCAAATTCAAAACGCCGTTCAAGTCCAAAATCAAGTAGAAGCAACAGCTTTAGGAAATACTCTTCAATTTTAAGTTAAATTTAAAGTTAACCGCAATGGTTTCACCCAAATTATCACAGTCAAACCAGAGCAATTAGTAGCTGCTACCTCTAATTAAAAAGTAGACAATTGTTAACTACTTAAGGCGCTATGCCAAGCCCAAAATTACTGAAGTAAGACTATTTTCAAAAATCAAAAGATAGTTTATCAGGCTTAAGGAGAACGAATATGTCAAATGACTTAAATTCCTACCTACCTACACCGACTAAGCAAAAATTTGCAGCTACTTTTCACGTAGTAAGGCCGATTAGCTTCTGGGTACAGTTAGTACTAGGCGGTGTTTCTAGCTTCGCTTTGTTCTTGGCAATATTTAGCCGTAGTTCCACTGTCCAAACAACGACGAATTCGGTCATGGGCTTTGGAGTCTTTTTAGGAATTATTGGAATTTTAGTACTGTGTTTCAGGCTCTATTGGGTTTTCCGCTATCAGCGTTTAGACAAACTTTTACAGTCGCCTAATCGTGAATTACATCCAAGAAAAGAGGACGTAATTCAAATATTACAAATTGGATTAATCGTCAGTTTGATAGGACTCTTTTTAGCTTTTTTAGCATCTGAAGTGACCGTTATTGCTGTATTATCGAAATCTCTAGCTCTGCCTCAAGGAGTGGCAGTCTATAGACCTGAAAATGTCATTCGTTCCCTAGATATTTTTGTAGTTTTGGCAAACGTCAACCTGATTGGCGCTCACCTAGTAGGAGGCGCTACTTCACTTGGGCTGCTTAACTGGTTAGATCAATAGACTTCTTGCAAAAGTTGAAAAAAAAGAATAATTAACCACAGATGGAACTCACATTCCGCAAGAGGTGTAATAGTAAATAACGTGAGTTCAACGGAACTAAAAAATAGTAGGAGGTAGAGCAGGTAAGTCTTTGGGATAAATATCGAGGGATGGTTTTTGGGGAATGCACGCTTTACACATCCCCTCGCGCTTTCCATAGCTCAAAACGAGCGGATAACGAGTGATTATGTCGAGTGGATTACTGCTCTAACCCTGCAAGGCAAGACATTTTTATTAGATATAAGCAAAGACAGAGAACTGTTCTAGTTTTATCTCAATCTTCAGATTGAGGTTTTCTACTGCTTGGATACTTAAGTTTATGGTTACTAGGCTCACTTTATTTGATGGTCATGAAAGTGAGCAAAAGACTTTTTTCACCGAACAATGAGAACATGACTCAGAAGAATGCTATGAATTATCTTGTTGCAGTTCTACCAGACCGATTAAAGGCAGAAGAGGCTTACACTGCCCTAGAAAAAGAAGGCTTACCCACTCAGCAAATTGACATTTTAGGCACAGGGTACAAAAGTGCTGATGAGTTTGGGTTGATTGACCCAAACCAGCAAGCAAAGAAAGGTATGACTCGTTTGTCATCTTGGCTGATTCCCTTTGGTTTTGTTGCTGGTTACGCCTTCAACGTTTTGACGGGAATTGAAATCCTTCCTATTGGCAATCTTGCCAATCACCTTATTGGTGGACTGTTGGGAGCCGCTTCTGGTGCTTTGGGTGCATACTTTGTCGGTGGTGGAGTTGGTTTAAGCGTGGGGAGTGGGGATGCTCTACCCTACCGGAACCGCCTTAACGCAGGCAAGTACCTAATTGTGATCAAAGGTACTGAAGAATTGACTCGTCAGGCAACTCGCATTCTGCGCCAATTTGAGCCAGAAAACTTGCAAGGCTATGCCGAGCAAACTTAAGATTTAGGCGGAGGACGGGGTAGGCGATCGCTCGTCGTTGAGAGGGTGTCGGCGGGGCGATCGCTGCATTCTGCACTCATCATCCATAAATAAAATGACGTACTCTACACCCCATAGTAGGTTTACCAGGTAGAGTACGTCACTTTGAAAACCTATGACAAAATATAGATGATTTGCAATCCCCTAAATCGAGCTGTTACTTAAAAGAACTGGCTTGCGGAAATATCCGTTATTCCGAGCAAACCGTTCAGCCAGAATCTTTAGATAAACTGCTTCATAGCCATCAGTCATATTCTGAATACTGAAACGGTTCCAGACATTCTCCCGACAAGCAGAACGGTCTAGTTCAGCAACCTTGCTAATAGCACTCACACATTCTTCAACGCTGTTGCAGAGAAAACCTGTTTTACCATGGGTAATTATCTCTTGTGTAGATCCGAGGTTCATCGCAATCACAGGGGTACCAGATGCCATTGATTCAACCATTACCAACCCAAACGGTTCTCGCCAGGTAATAGGGAATAGGGTTGCTACTGCACCGCCCATTAATGCATTTTTTTGCTCATGATTGGCTTCACCTAAATATTCAATTTGCTTGCCATCAATCAAAGGCTTGATTTCACTTTCATAGTATTCCACATCAACGACATCCACCTTACCCGCGATCTTCAAGCGCCAGCCTGCTTTTTTAGCAATTTCTATCGCCAAGTGCGTTCCTTTCTCTGGAGAAATCCGACCTAGAAACGCTAGATAGGGTGGCTCTTCAGGTTGGGCATAAAATTTATAGCTGTTGACATCAATCCCGTTGTAGACTGTTGCTACACAGTTCAGCCCTAGCCTTTGTTCTCGCTGCGCATCGGAAATACTGACGTAAGGTTGGTTTTTTGCATGTTTAAACATCTTTTCGTTGTCAGGAGTAAAAATTCCATGCAACGTGTGAACAGTGGGTGTTTTTACCAGCTTGGCGTAGGTCAATGCAGGGAACCCAATGTGGGAATGAATAATATCAAACTCTTCAGCTTGCTCATACACCCTTGCTAAGTTCAGCATGTCGTACACGCTGTGTTCTTTCACAGCCCGATCAAGTCGTAGGGCACAGGGATGGACTGATTCAAGCTTTGCCAAACTGATGGAATCTCCTGATGCAAACAGTGTGACTTCGTGTCCGCGTCTTACTAATTCATCGGTTAAAAGTCCAACGACTAGCTCTATACCGCCATAACCTGGAGGTGGTACTCTCTCCCAGAGTGGAGCAACTTGGGCAATTCGCATCAAAAACCTCCTAAAAAGTTTAAAAAGTGAGTTTTAAATTCAAACTGCGGACTTTCTCACTAATGAATGATTTGCAGCTACTCAATCCAATGAGAGCTAACTTGATAGACAAACCTGAGTAAGAATTTAATAAGCACTTTATTCTGTTTATTTAAAGATTGTCTTTCTATCTTAAGTAGGGAAGTTATTTTGTGAAATTTTAATAAAATACTCTATTATAATAAAATTTAAAGGATAGTTTTCCCCTCTATGGGCTGATTGTACCTTAATCAAAATAATAGATATTGCCATATTTATATATTTATACTTCTTAAGGAATAGAGCGAGAGGAATATAAAGCAGGTTTTTTTTTATTATTTACAACGTTGTCAAGATCCTTTTTGGATAATTTTAAAACTTCTATTATTAATACCAATAACATCGTTTCTCGCTGCAAAACCCTGCTGATATCGCTAAAATAGTCTTATCCACAGAGCATATTGTGGCTGCTCAGCCAAAACTAAAGGCTAGAACTCCTGGGGAGGCTGGTAGTGTTTGATGAAACTTTGATAAAAAATCGGCAATAGTGATATAGACTTCGGTTGTCATACCATAAAGGCTCAGAGAACTGAGGAAAAGTTATTAATTATTGCCTAATTTCTATAGCGTATATTCGCTAAAGCAATAAAAATCTACTCTAAAAGATCTGCATATGAACAGACCAATTTTGTGGCTGAGCGTTTTTCTTGTGCTTGTTGGTTACTGGGTTTTAGTTAATCTAGTAATGTCAAGCAGATGAAACTGTAGGTTGGGTTTTCCTAGATAGAAAATCCATTCTTGTTTGAGCAACTTTGGCTAAACAAGGGTAGTGTGAAGTGGAAGCATTCTTGCTTGTTCTCTCTTCTTTGTTTAATAAAAGTGTCTTGTCATTGATTCTTAAAACAATGAAAAGCCGTAGTATGAAAAGTTTTCATACTACGGCTTAAACGTTTATATCCCCATTTGAACTCTCGATTCTGTATTCTATATCAAAAATGTTAAAAATTATAGTAAGTGGAAAAAGTGGGATTCGTACGCAGTTTTTATATTTTTACAAACTGAACAAGTAGGAAAAGACGAAACCTAGATTTATAGCAACAGCCAAGGTGGTTAGGACATCAACAGATGATAAAACCTAGACACAAAAAGGCTTTTCACCCAGTCCCCAGTCCAAGCGTCCCCTGCTATAGCTATATATTTAGTAAGCTTTTTGAAAAAAGTAGCTTGTTTATTGATAGAAAAAAGCTGTCACCTCATGTTTCGAGATGACAACTAACATAACCGACAAACTGAAGGTAAGCATCGCAACAAAGTGCATCGACCAAATTCCGATTTTCAATGCGATCGCCCTGCCAATTAACCAGTTTCTCTTGCGTAGCGTCCCATCAGTTCTGCTTTATCCAACACATGACCCTCTATCGCCTCTATCACCTGTTCTTTGCTTGCTCCTGGTGGTAAATCAAGCAGTTGGTCTAGTGCAAAGATTTTGAAAAAGTAGCGATGAGCACCGTTTTTGGGTGGACAAGGTCCGCCGAAACCTAAGTCACCAAAACTGTTTTTTCCTTGTATACCACCATCTGGGAGTGTCGGCTCTTTTGTAACTCCTTCTGGTAATTCACGGGTATCAGCAGGTAAATTGTAGACAACCCAATGGGTAAACGTTTCGTTGGGTGCATCGGGGTCATCCACAATCAGGGCAAAGCTTTTTGTTTCTGGAGGAGGTGCTTCCCACAGTAGAGGAGGAGAGATATTTTCACCATCGCAGGTGTATTTAAACGGGATGGTGCTACCAATAAAAAAAGCTGGGCTTCTAATGTCCATATTTTCTACCAAATTTTTCTGAAATTAGTTATAGCGGTTTTCATTTGGTTGAATACAGGTCCGCGTGCTTTGAATGTGGTTAAAATATAAGACTGCGACAAAAAGTAAAAAGTATCAATCCTTATCAGGGATTGAAATAAGAGCGGAGCAAAAGACGCCCCACTCTTAATCATTTGTTGGGATTTTGAATGATTTACGATTTACCTGAAGGGTCTGCTGCGTGAATTAATTCTGGCTGTTGACTCTCTGGACGTTGAATGATCTGGTCAGCCGTTGGTCTGTGCTGTCGCTTGAACTCACCGAGTTGCACGGGCTGACCTGTTTGTGCTGATTGGTTAATAGCACGAATGATGCGAATATCAGCTAACCCTTCCTCACCAGAGGGTTCGGGGTCTTTACCTGTGATCACACAGTCTGAGAAGTAGATAATTTCTGCGGCAAACTGGCTTCCAGCAGGAAAAGATTGTTCCTGCGTTTCATTGTTGATGGTAATTTGTTGCTTCAGTTCGCCTTGATAAGAGTATGCAGAGTCCATCTGCAAGTCGCCTTTTGTGCCTGCAACCACCAAAGTGGAAACTGGTGCTGCGCCAAAGCTAGAAGTGAAAGTTGCCAGTCTCTCTCCAGGAAAACGCACAATAGCGGTGGTCATTTCATCGGCTTCGTCAAAGCGCTTATCTCCTTTGCTGGCGCTGAAGGCAACGACTTCAGTGGGTTCATCTTGAAATAGATAACGGGCAGCATTGATGCAGTATATCCCCATGTCGTAAACAGTACCGCCACCATTAGAGATTGGTTCTAACCGCACGTTGCCTTCAACAACCTTTTGAGAAAATACAGAGTTAAAGATACGGGGATCGCCAATTTTGCCTGAATTAACAATTTCTACCGCCTGCATATTTGCTTTGTCAAAGTGCAAACGGTAGGCAATCATCAGCTTGACATTGTTTTCAAGGCAAGCGCGAATCATCTGTTCGCACTCTTGCTCTGTGACTGCCATTGGCTTTTCGCAAAGCACATGAACACCAGCCTTTGCCGCCCGCACAGTATAATCGCAGTGGAGATGGTTAGGCAGTGCAATGTAAACTGCATCTATTTCGCCACTTTTGAGGCAGTTATCATACTCTTCGTAGGCGTAAGTCTTGACTTCATACTGTTTGCCGAGTTCCTGACGCTTGATTGGATCTTCGGAAAATAAGGCAACCAGTTGCGAATTTTCGGTCTGGTTAAAAGCAGGTAAAACATCTTCTTGGGCTATCCAACCCAGTCCTATGACGGCGTAACGAACGCGCTTACTGTTTGTCACTGTCATTTGTTAACCTCCTGATAAACAATTTATTTGCTCTAAAGTCTAGGGGTTAGAATTTCCCTATACGATGAGTTAGATGAGGAAAATGCAGAACATAGAAGGCAGAAGAATAAAGAAAAAAATAAGTTTATTTTTTATTTTTATTCTGAATTCCTACTCTGTGGTATGCTTATTCTTTCTTGGTCAAAAACCTCCTAAAAGATGGTATGGAGAAAAAAGAATTCTTTTGTTGGTAAATAAGCGCCAAGAAATAAGCGCCAATGTTACGTTGGCGATATTGTGTGTTCTATGTTCTTTTTAAAGTCCTCTCTGCCTTCAAGGCTAAAAACTTATGGCTTTAGCTCCATCCTCCTAGTGACTGAGAGGTAGCAGATTTTCAAAGAAACGTTAATTCTATTTAAAATGGTACGTTATAGCAGAAAATGACTCTCTTTTAAGAGATAATATTTACGACTTTAGATAGAAGCAAATTTATTAATATTTTCTAATATAGGAATTATATTACTTAACCTCATCAGATAAGTTAACACAGTTAGATACTACTATACTATGAGTGCAAACTCAGCTAACACAGCTGAGTTTGCCTCAGAGTTTCATTTCAATAGATAGTTACAACACAAAAAAATCACCTAAGCGCTAAACAATATTAAGTTGCAATTGAACGTTGATGCTGCAAAAACCAGTCGTACAACATTGGATTGTTATAAGTCTGGGTCCATGAGTCGTGATCAGCTTCCGGATACACTGTAAACTTCAGATTATTTACGCCACACTTTTTGAGTGCTTGAACCATTTTTTCAGATTCCCTTAGTGGTACAATGCGATCGCGTTTTCCATGAAATGCCCATATAGGCAGATTTTTTAAACGATAAGCTTCCTCAGGATTCCCACCACCGCAAATAGGTGCTATTGCTGCAAACCTATCCGGCTGATCTGCTGCTAAGTGCCATGTGCCATATCCACCCATGCTTAAACCAGTTAGGTAAACCCGATCCAGATCGACGTGGTACTGAGCAATAACGTCATCCAAAAGGGCGCTCAAGAGGCTGACTGACCAGCGTTCACCAGGCGGGCACTGGGGAGACACAACAATAAACGGGAAATCCGGCTGCTCCTCCACTATCCTAGCGACACCGATCCTTTTAAGATCTTCTAGGTTAGAGCCTCGCTCACCAGCACCGTGTAAAAACAAAATCATTGGTAAACGAAATTGTGCTTCATAGCTTTTAGGCAAAAACAGCAAGTAGTTATAGCTATTAGTATTCAGAATTTGCCGTTGTGGCGATGTCTGATGCATAAGTTGATTAGCGTATAGGAACAGCAATTGTGTAACTTGGTCGCTGTGAAGCTTCTCGTTGAGTTTTAACCAAGCGCAAGTCACAATCTACATATAAATGCTCTAAAGAAAAATTAGCCAAGTAGGTTTTTTCATATTTCTTTACAGTATTTCTGTCCAAATTTTCTAATTTAAGTGTCTCAGGTAAGTTTCCTTTTTGCAAGGCTGGCTTAACTTTGGCGTTGACGATCTCAGTAAACCAATTGTCTGCCTCGTCAACACTTAGAGGAATTTCTCTGTTCCTAAAAGTTTGGAAGATACCAACATTTTGAATCCACCATTGATTATCACGGGCTTCATATTTTTGCATCACCATAAAGTCGTAAGCAGGCAACCTTGACGAAACCTTTTTCCAGAAAGAAGATTCATGCCCTAGTGCATAACGAGCAATATTAGCGTAATAACCATCGTCATGAAAAATTTGATAAGACTGCTCACGTATCCGCCCTGGCAAATTATCATGAAAAGGTATAGTAGACCAGATTGGTACCCACACACCAAGGACAATCGGCAGTTGGTCTTCAACGATGGGAAAAGGGTTGCGTTGGCTTAACTCTTCAAAATAGGGAAGCAATTCGTTTTTATATAAATTAACTTTAGCGCTTAAAGGTTCTGTATCTCGACCTTTAACTAGCTCCAAAAGTTCGTTTTTAATTTCTTGCGTACTCCAAGAGTTAAAAGCTTTTGTGATTACGTTTACCATAACAATTCATTTTTAATTAACAGCTATTGATAAATATGTGATGAGGCTCACTTCAGCAATAAGACAGATGAAACATCAAGAGCGAGTGAGCCTCATTTCTTTATGGCTAGCTAACGCCATTCGTTACTACCACCAAATCCTATTCCCATTTTCATCGACTCGTGCTTGGCGAATGACATCAGAAATTTCTTCTGCATCCTTCACATGGTGAAGAGCTCTCTTTTCACCATTTGGGTATTCCACAACAAAGTAAGTGGGTACTTTAATCCAGTCACCTGTAATATCAGGTTGGTCTACAGCTACCTGCTTAGCCTTTTCTTCAACTGTTTGAGGCTTCTGGGCAATTGCGTCTCCCGGATTGACAGTTAAGTTTCTTTCCTTAGCTGTAGGCTCTTCTTTTGCGTGCCAATCAACACTAACTGGCTGCCTAATTTGATTTTTTTCTAGCTGATTAGTCATGTTTCTATCCCAGATTTTTGCTTTGACAATTTCGGCTTTACTTCAATCACTCTAGACAATTAAAATCTGGATTTGCTCTTTCGTCAGAAAGACTTTTGAATTCATCGATCTCTTACAAAAGTTTTGTACATTCTGACTCGAAATCTGAAGCTATACTACGAAAGCCAGGATAACAAGGACTTTCTATTTGTGAGCGATGACGAATAGCGTTGCGTGTGTAGACGCAATTTTTAAGAACTAGGTACTTTTGCCAGAAGTCTCTTTAATATTTTTTCTATAAAAAGTTTTATATACAATCATAATTCTCTACATTTTTTATCATTATTTTACTTACAGAAGTCTTCCTTGAGTAGGCTGAAAATACGCTTTGAGGAAGAGGTATTTATTTGAGGAACTATGATTAATATAAATAAAACCTAAAATATATTTTGAATCTGCTTGAAAGTGTACAACACAGTCCTTTTTGTTATTAGAGTGCACCGCTATGTTCCTTCAAGATTTAATGCTTTGTTTGCAGTTAACAGTTGATAACTGTATATCCAAAAATTCTTCGGAGTGTCTCCTACATCTTCCCTGTGGTTGTCTTCATCCAGGAAAAGAACTTTGCTGTGAGAATTGTGAATATCTTGAGGCTTGCTTATCACAAAAACAAATGAAACAAATGTTAGAGCGCAAGCAAGCCGCCCGTGCTGAAGCAGAAGCTGTCAGTAGGGTGTAGGGGAAAAGCTTATGGTCAAATCAGCAGCCGAGAAACGAGAGACGGAGTCATTGACTATAACATTGACTATAAATTTAGAATATGGTAAAATAGTGCGAATAAAAAAAGAATAAGTGAAAATAACAAAACGTGAATATAAGTCCATTCCGGAAGAAACCGCGTGCCTTTACATGGCAGGCGGTTTTCTCACTACTCATGTTTGTTTTCATGTATCTACCGATACTGGTTCTTGCCTTTTATAGTTTCAACTCCTCGCCCTACAGTGCAACTTGGCAAGGATTTACCCTGGAATGGTATCGCAAATTATTCAGTGATGAGCGGATTTTATCAGCGCTACAAAATAGTTTGATAGTAGCTTTGTGTGCAGTGGGGATTTCAGCAGTGTTGGGAACTTTGATGGCGGTGGGGTTGGCACGTTATCAGTTTTTAGGTAAGAGCTTGTATCGCGGTATTTCTTACTTACCATTGATTATTCCCGATATTGCGATCGCCGTTGCTACCCTAGTTTTTCTAGCGGCGTTTGCCGTTCCCCTCAGCATCTGGACAATTGTTGCAGCTCATGTGGTATTCTGTCTTGCCTACGTTGCTCTTGTTGTGTCTTCTCGACTCACCAACTTAGATCCCCATTTAGAAGAAGCAGCACTAGATTTAGGAGCAACACCAGTGCAAGCCTTCATCAAAGTCTTATTACCTGAGTTAATGCCTGGTATTGTCGCTGGTTGTTTGCTAGCTTTTGTCCTTAGCTTAGATGACTTTCTCATCGCCAGTTTCACTGCTGGTAGTGGTTCCAACACCCTACCAATGGAAATTTTTAGCCGCATTAGGACAGGAGTCAAACCAGATATCAATGCTCTCAGCGTTATCTTGATTTTAGTCTCTGCGATCGCTGCTCTTGTAGCTGAATTAATTCGTGCTTCAGGACAGAGAATAAATACTCATTAGTCACTAGTACAACGGGCGCGGAAATAAAGCTACCATACCCTGCGGGAAGCCCTGATTCACCTCTAATACCGAAGCAAATACGGTAACTCGCCAAAATTTTGTATTCTTGTTCAACATAACCAACTGATAATTCATCCGGAAGACAGATGGAGTGATTAAGCATAATTACATCCTGGAGAGAAGAAATTGCATTCCTACACTTCCTAGAATGATGGGAGTGTTAAATGCGGAGCTTACTTATGACTTATCCAAAAGACCAGGAAACACAAAACCGAGAAGCTGACGAACAAAACGCTGTTGCTTCCGGTGATTTTCAAACCCCTGTTGATGAAGAAAAACGCCATACTGGCTCTGGTAATAATGAAACCAATGCTACGCCGTCTGCAATACCAGAATCTGGCAACAGCGACCAGTTTACTGAAGGCGCTGGCAATCAGGGAACTGAAAAGCGTTAAGTTTCAATACAACTAAAACCAGTTGTCTTCAAAAAATAGCAGGTGGAATTCTGTGATGCTAACCGCATCTTTTTCCACCTATTTTTTTCTTTTCATAAAGTAGCTTTTGATGCTTTATTGTGTTAGTACACTATTGATAATTATTTTTATTAAGTCAAGAATAAAAGGGGCGAGCATATAGCAATCCTATTTAATTTGTGAGAATTGAGAGTCACAGATCCCCGACTTCGTAAAAGTTGTCGGGGATCTTGTTTCTCACGTAAGCGCAGAGCGTGCCGCAGGCATACGCGCAGCGTGCCCGCAGGGCTTATGATTTAGGATTGCTATATGCAGCGCAATGGCACGGAGTGCCCGTCGAGGAGCGATTGCGCAAAGCGCAGCGCCAGAGGCGATCGCCCTTTTCTTGAACTTCCATCCTCATACAAAGTTACGTTCAATTTTTAATTTTTAATTCTCCAAAGAGGTCTACAGTTTCTTTCCAGAATCTCTTATTTCAGGATATCTGTAATTGATTTGTACAAACCTTGAAGCAAGTTTTATTTTCGGAAAATCCTATACTCTACTATATGCAAAACTCTTCCACTCAAATTGGTTTTATCATACTCTCTGGTAATTTGCCCACCAAGCATTTCTGGGATTCTTCGGCTCGGGGAATTTGCTTTATCAACGTCATATATAAGATATTCGTAATCTAAATTCTCATCAGCCCATTTTTTCAGTGCAGTAATAGTCTCAAATCCATAGCCCTTGCCTTGTGCAGATTTTTTTAACCAAATACCAAGTACTGGATTTTTACTGTGGATTTCGTGCATTCCACAACATCCCAAAAATTCTTGGGAGTCTTTTTTTAAAATCACGAGTACAAGATGATTTCCTGTTTTCATTTCGCCTAGAGAAGCGTTAATAAAATCTTCTGTTTCGGCAAGATTGTGAGGTGGACGAGGATACATATAAGTCGTAATTTCTTTTGTGAATTCTCTAAAAATCTCTTCTTTGTATTTCTGTAATATGGGCAGCAACAAAAGCCGATTTGTTAATATTTCCACGCTAAGACAATTCTAGAATCTGTAATTTTCAGTCATTATGTAACTGAGTTTACCGCAACATTGAACTCAGAACTCCTCCGCCAGCGTATCAGAATGTTAACAGTTGACGGTTAACAGTTGACGGTTCACGGTTAACCGTCAACTGCGTTCTTCTTAACAATTTCATCAATGACTCGCTCTAACTATTGCAAATTATTTCTATTTATGATCTGATTTAGTATTTGATTTAACAAAAGTGGCGAAAATTTTATCTGAACTTCAACAAGAAAAAATCTAAGTTTTGTCATGAAAGAGCTAAAGTTTTGTTAAGATGCAATTGCTGGTATTCTACACACGGAAAACGCCAATCACGGTGTGAAGAATATAAATGAGTACTAGCACCATTGAGTTGAGTAGACAAAACAATGACCAGTTACATTTTCTTTGACGATGCCCTCCGGATGCTTGTAAACGCCTTCTTGGCTTCGGTATTCCTACTGGTTGCCTTTTCTAGTTTAGGTTTGGCAGTTATCGAAAGTTTTGAAAAAGCAGGTCTTGGCGTAGACGCGAAGCGTCTTCACTAAGCCAAGCGTTTTCGTAGACGCTTTATCCACAGGGGCTTTCCCTAGGGTAATTCTGATCACCTCAAACTAAAAATTTACTTCTTGTCAAGAACCATCGAGTCCAGGTGAAGGCTTGCCAAAAATCTTGGGAACACTGAAGCGTAAAAGTCTCACAGCGTTGCACAATGACCTGAAAGTGACCTAGGCACCAGTGGGTGTACCGCTACACAGAGGCAAGCGAAGCAGTCAACTACGATCGCTCTATTCGACAGAGTCGGCGCACAAAGCCAAGTCCAAGAAGCACTCAATCAGCGCAGAAGCTTTTGCTGCAAGGACTTTAGCTGCAACAACCAAAAAACGGAAATCTTTCTGTAAAAGCAGGCGCGTGGTATTTTCTCTGTGCTGTCTCGTATGAAGCTTTTCAGAAGTTATTCCAGTGATGAGATGGACAGGATATTTGACAAAGTCGTAGATAGTTTGAGGCGGTATGGTATAAATGCTTTGTCTAATTCAGCAAAAGAATCCTCACCCTACGACTTGGAGGAAGCAGCTTTTGCGGTAGCCAGGGATCTGGTTTTAGCCGATGGTCTTTTGACTCAACAGGAGTAAGACTTTTTAAAGGATTTGTATCAAATTTTGGGAATTTCTGCTGACATTACCACACAAATTGTGCAAGCGATGTGGATCAAAAATCGGGGATAGCGCTTGCCAATTATCAAAAGCCCTTCGTATAAAAATTGGGTGTGGGATGTAGGGTGTACGGAAATTCTATATTGGATCTGGGGTAGCTGTCATTTTACAATCAGCGGCTATCTTGACAATCAAACGAAAGCAGGGGCAGTCAAAAAATTCTCCCCTGCTTCGTTGTTATGAGAAAATTTTATAAATTTTGAGGCTGTTTTTATTCTGATTTGACAACTATATCTGAGTATAGTAGATTCATTAACTTTATATTCTCACCAAAAAAAATATAAAATTTAAGGAATTTTGTCCTTGTCGCACTTGCAGACGAGGTGTCTCCTTGAATCTAAGCAACAAATTTTGGAATCCAAAAACCCCAGTGTTATGCCTTGTTCTGCCACTCTAAGCCAATTGGTTGAAGTTCTATCTGCAACAGCAGCAAACTTATCTGAAGCTGCTTTTGGACATTTGATCTGCGGTATACAGACAGATTCCCGTATCCTTAAGCCTGGTGAAGTGTTTGTAGCTTTACGGGGTGAAAAGTTTGATGGACACAATTTTGTGTCAATGGCGATAGAAAAAGGTGCAATCGCGGCGATCGCTGATTTTGAATACGACTATTCTGAATTTCCTGTGTTGCAGGTAAAAGACACGCTCTTAGCATATCAAAAAATTGGCAGGTGGTGGCGTGATCACTTTTCTATTCCAGTGATTGGGGTTACGGGTTCTGTGGGCAAAACCACAACAAAGGAACTCATCGCGGCTGTGTTGGCGACACAGGGACGAGTCCTCAAGACTTATGCAAATTACAATAACGAAATTGGCGTGCCGAAAACTCTCCTAGAACTTGCAGCAGAACATGATTTCGCTGTCATTGAAATGGCGATGCGGGGGAAGGGGCAAATTGCTGAACTGACGCAAATAGCGCGTCCAACGATTGGTGTGATTACCAATGTCGGAACGGCGCATATTGAGTTACTGGGTTCAGAAGAAGCTATTGCCTCCGCAAAATGTGAGTTATTGGCTCAAATGCCTGCTGGTAGTGTAGCAATTCTTAATCATGACAACCCCTTGTTAATTGAAACGGCAGCGAAAGTCTGGCAAGGGAAAGTTTTGACGTTTGGTTTATCTGGCGGCGATATCCAAGGAAAGTTAATTGATAGCGACACGCTGGAAGTGGCAGGAATGCAATTGCCTTTACCCTTGCCGGGACGACACAATGCAACGAATTTCTTGGCAGCTTTAGCAGTGGCGCAAGTTTTGGGCATTGATTGGTCATGCCTAAAATCGGGTGTGATGGTGGATATGCCGGGAGGGCGATCGCAGCGTTTTACTTTGCCTAATGATGTGGTAATCTTAGATGAGACTTATAATGCTGCACCAGAAGCTATGCAAGCGGCGTTACACTTGTTGGCAGATACGCCAGGAAAACGACGCATTGCTGTGTTGGGTGCCATGAAGGAATTGGGAGAGCGATCGCACTCTTTGCATCAGCAAGTTGGGGAAACGGTGCGAAGATTGAATTTGGATGCTTTGTTGGTTTTGGTGGATGGCGAAGATGCCAAAGCTATAGCCAAAAGTGCTGAAGGTATACCATCTGAGTGCTTTGCAACTCATGCAGACTTAGTTGCCTCTTTAAAGGCTTTTGTGCAAGAGGGTGATAGGATTCTTTTCAAGGCAGCCCATTCAGTGGGGCTAGATAAAGTGGTGAATCAGTTCCGTAGGGAGTTTGCCAACTAAGTATCCCACCCCTTAGGGAGTACCAAAAAATAAATTATCCATTATGTAGGGGGGCTGACGGCGCACGACAGTTGAGGTTTTACATACAGGACTTGCATTGCGGCGTAACCCACCATTGTTTTGGAGAGTACTACAAATTGGAGATTTTTTTAATTGGAAGTCCCTTACCCCAAGGCGTGCAAGCCCGGAGGGGGTTTGGCGAATAAATTCGACATGATATGAATATAGTTATGAGGTATAAGTTATGTGTTGTATTCCTAACTCATAACTCGTAATTCTTAATTTTGTAATGAGCATCAACCTACAGCTAGAAACGCAACGTCTTCTCCTGAGAGACTTTGTAAAATCAGATTGGCAAGGAGTGCATCGCTACGCTTGTGATCCAGAAGTTGTTCGCTATTTGCCTTTTGGTCCTAATAGCGAAGAAGATACCAAGAATTTTTTGCAAAGAGAAATTAAATTACAACGGCAACAACCCCGTCAGCATTTTAGTCTAGCAGTGACTTTAAAAGATGATAAACAGTTAATTGGTGCCTGTCGTATTTCGTTGACAAATCTAGACAAGCAAGAAGGTTCGATTGGATACTGCTTAGCTAAGGAATTTTGGGAACAAGGATACGCAACGGAAGCTGTAGGAAAACTCTTAAATTTTGGTTTCCAGCAACTTAATTTACATCGGATTTTTGCAACGTGTGACCCGAAAAATGTTCTCTCAATGCGAGTTTTGGTAAAAAGTGGGATGCGTCATGAGGGGTATTTGCAAGAGTATGAATGGGTTAAGGGTGAGTGGCGAGATTCAGTTCTGTACGCCATGCTTGAGCGTGAATGGATACAGATGCAGATTCGTAATGTTGAGTAAAGCTGTTATCTGAATTTATCGAACCGCCAAGACGCCAAGAACGCAAAGGAAGAATATAGGGTGCGTTAACCCAGTAATGCACTGTATCTGAATTTATCGCGCAAAAGCGCAAAGTTCTTCTTGGCGTTTTAGCACGCCAGTCGCCTCAACGGGGGGAACCCCCGCACGGCGCTGCCTCGTCTTGGCGCGAGATTATCATTTTTGGGCTTTGTTGGAAAACAGTTCCAAAAAGCTATAACTCCATATTCAGTGTGCTTTGTAGACTTATTGTCACCCCTGAAGAATACAAAGCTTTACGAGTTAAGCTGGCAGCAGATGAAATAATGGACGCAGCCTGCTCAATTTCTTGGGGGGTTGTAAATTTGCCGATACCAATACGCAGTGCCCCTTCAATAACTTCTTGGGATAAACCCATTGCTTGAAGAACATGAGAAGGTGTCTCTACTCCCGACGAGCAAGCAGCCCCTGTAGAAATAGCTAGCTGGTGGCGAACTCTGGCAATAATTGCGCTGTTGGGAAGATCGGGGATAGAAATATGGAGATTTCCAGATAAGCGCGAGGTGATATCGCCGTTGACGACTAAACCAGGAATTTTCTCGAACAGCAAGCCTTGTAATTTGTCTCGAAGGTTGGCGATCGCTTTTTCATCTTCTTCCATTTCTAGCAGTCGTAGGCGACAAGCTTCTCCCAACCCAACAATCCCAGGAACATTGAGAGTACCTGACCTGAGTCCTTTTTGATGTCCACCACCAAATAAAATGGGATTTAGTTGATATCCCTTTCTTACAACTAAAGCTCCTGAGCCTTTTGGTCCGTAGAGTTTATGGGCAGAAATTGCCAGGTAAGTAATGCCCCATTCTTCAAAGTTGATAGGGATTTTTCCTACAGCTTGGGAAGCATCGCACAAAAAAGGAATGTTATATTTTTGAAAAAAATTGCTCTCCAGTTTCTATCTGTAAGACCAGTTAGGTGTAAATCCCTGGATGGTTGCCAAAGATATTTGAGGCATGATGATCAACTCATAAGCGTTTCTCAGCTTTTCAAAGTTAAGAATGTCATTTTTATCAGTAATTTTGAGTTCAGCTATATATGACTCAATATATTTATTCCATTGTTGCAATTTCATATTTTCATGAGAAATAGTCAGCCCTTTGTGCTGCATTGCTACGAAAGCACTAAAGTAAATAGTTGAAGGTAGATTATTAGATTTAGATGAGTTGACATCTGGTAAAGTTGGAACTAAATTCCAAAGATTATCGTGTGTTACAAATGACCAAGGTAAGTAATGGTCAAGAGAAAAATCATTTATATCTATAAATTTACCAGAATAAATACATTGGATAGTAGTAAATTTTAATACTATTTTCCAGTATTCTGTCTGTCTTTCTAGAGATTCTCTTTTTTGTGGTGGAAAGAGTTTATTACTAACAGCAGGAACGCTAGGATTACGCCTTTGCATATATTTTAGCCATTCCCAGGATACCCAAGAACGCACAATTACATAATTGTGTTTTATATATGAAACCCATTCAGAATGAAAATTTATAAACTGGCATTGATTAGGCGAACTACCATCAAACCGATACAGAGGTTTGAGAGTGTCAAAGTAAGTATTAGCTAAAGGTATGATTTTTTTATTGACTTCATCATCACTTTTGATTTTACCTAATAAATGCGTAAAGAATGGTCTGATTAATCGAAAGGGTACATATCTCATTAAAGATGATTGCCCTATTAGTATATCATCTAAATTTTGTTGAGTTATTTTTGCTCTTAATTCGCTTTTATCAGCATCCTGAAAGCTGGTATCACTAATTGTTATATTTAATAAATTTAGTTTGTTAGCAATTTGGTCTTGTACTCCAAAAGATAAGTTAAAGTAACTATTGGGATACCAAGCATTAGCTAACATCTCAATTGTTATTTCTCTAAAGCTGATTGGTAAAGATGCGTCAAATTTACGTCTAACTAAAATATCTAAAAGAGATAAGAAAAAAATGTACTTGTATGAATTGGTAGTGTTTGCAAATAATCGAGAGAGAGCAGAAACATCTAACCCATCAAATTGAGGTAGTCCTACAACGCCACTGCTCATCAAATTTATCTGGCTTTCTTCTGTGAACTCAGTAGAGAGAGTAAGCTGATCTTCCTCTGGGGTTGAGTCACTGGCATACAAGCCCATAAACTCCTCAGCAGCACTTGAATCAATTTCTCGTAGCGCCTCAACAATACTCAAAACCGTCTCAGAGTTTGGATCTCTAACCTCATTAACCCAACGGTAAACATTAGAACGTGCAACCCCCAGCACCGTAGCCAACCTACCTTGGCTGATATCGTGAGTTTCCAATACTTGCTTCAGAACTTTACCTGCTTTTCCCATACTTCTAACCATGCTAGAGGAATACAGAAGCATCAATGACAGCCAATTGGACTACAATATCTCTTGACAATATGTAACCTATATGGACTATACTGTTTTTTGAGCAACTGGCAGCCAAATGGCTTCCGGTTAAGGATAAGTATTTAATAACACACTTCTATCATTCAAGTCTTCTTTATGGTTTATAAAGAGCGTTTATGCCCTTGGGTAATTACCCGCTTATTACCCAATATGCAAAGAAGCGTTGTCTGTAGATTTCGTAGTCGGTCTGATGCTGACGGACATTTACAGGTTTTACGTCAACTAATTCCTAATGCAGACTTCGTAGTCATATTTGACCTTCCAGAAAAAGACTCTGAAGAAAACCAACAAAAAAGACAAGGGAGATGATTTACTCTTGGCAGCAAAAACATCTAGTTTTGTTACAGAAATCCCGTTGATTACGACATCAATTGACATCGCTGTGCTTGGTGCCAGATTAGAATCAGGACGACAACTTTATAATGCTGTACTGTCCGAGGGTAAAACCAGACTTCAATTACTGCGTAATTCTGAACTTTACCAACAAGCCAAGCTTATAGCTAAAACTGATAAAAAAAGAAGGTCTACAGCCTTTCTAAAAGCAAGAGAGGCTTACCATTTTAGCGACTATCACTTACAAGCTTTTGCTAACAAAACAGCTATTGCAAGCATTTGGATTAAGTCTCACCTTGACGCTAATACTATTCAGAAAATAGCAACCAGAGCATTTAAGGCTGTTGAGCGAATGATGTTTGGCAAGGCTAAAAAAGTCAGATTTAAACAAAAAGGACAGTTTGTATCTTTAGAGGGCAAAAGCAATAAACAGGGTATTCGTTGGATTGGTAACGGTGTTGAATGGGCTGGATTAAAGCTGACTGGCATCATTACCAATGACCCAGTAATCTTGCATGGTTTAAACTCAAAGATTAAATATGTTCGCTTAGTGCGTCGTATCCTCAATCAAAAAACTTATTGGTTTGCTCAATTAGTTTGTGAGGGAATGCCTTATCAAAAGCCTAAGAACATCGTTGCTGATGGCACTGTTGGTATTGATTTAGGCGTTTCAACCGTTGCTATCATTGGGGATCAAGAAACAATTTGGACTCCCTTTGTAGTGGAATTAACCTCAAAACAAAAAGAGGTTAGAAAACTGCAACGTAAAATGGATAGACAACGCCGCGCTAACAATCCTGACAATTTTAATTCTAATGGCACGGTAAAGAAAGGTAAAAAGCGTTGGAATAATTCAAGTCGCTATAAAAAAACTGCTTCTTTAAAGCGGGAAATTGACCGTAAACAAGCAGCTTACCGCAAATCTCTGCACGGTAAATTAGTAAATCAAACATTAAAGCTAGGCAAAAATATTAAAACCGAAAAAGTATCGGTTAAAGCGTGGCAGAAAAAGTGGGGTAAGTCTATAAAATTTAAGTCCCCATCAAGCTTTCAATCTGAACTGAAACGCAAAGCTGAAAATGCTGGTGGTACAGTTCTAATGTTTTCGACGAGGTATACCGCACTTTCTCAAACTTGTTTGTGTGGAAATAAGCAGAAGAAATCACTATCTCAACGTGTGCATAACTGCTCTGAATGTGGTTTGAAAATGCAACGTGATATCTTATCTGCTTACCTGAGTCGTTACGTCGATCCAAAAACAGAAACTTTGTCAATCGAGTTAGCCAGAAATGGCTGGTTGGGGATGGAACAATCCTTGCTGGACGGTTGGCGAGTCGGATCAAATCAATCTGCGAGAACTGCGACTAGTTTAAAGTCTCCTACCATTGGTGGGATAGAGCGGATGTCCAGTAATCCAATAACTAGTGAGGAGTCGGAGCCTGTAAGGGTAAACGAAACTTACGCAGTAAGTTGGAACCCCCCGGATTTATCCGTGGGGTAGTTCAGCTTCCAGAAATATTACGAGCAAGAAGAACTAAAAATTTACATCGACCAAGTTCTTGGTGTTGATGCCATTCCTGTAGCGTTGGGTGTTTACTTCGTTTTTAGAGATGAGGCTCAAGCTCAGTTATTTCGTGCTTCCCGCTTCCGTTCTCGTGCTACTACCCCCAGAGTTCGTGCTTCAATCAAGCGATTTGAGGACTATCAGGAACTGCTCGCACCCCTGATGTCTTTTATTACCGAGCGCGGTCGCTTGCCAAGTAAAGGCGAACTGTCACAAGAAGATGACATAAATGCAGAATTTGGAAGTTTACGGCGTGCTTTTCAAGTAATTTTGCAGGCAACAGACCCACAGGAATGGGAGGCAATTGCTGAAACACGCCGTCAAGACTTGATGGTTTATTTGGCTCTTTGTCAATTCAGCCGTCGCCCGAAGTTAGCAGACTTAGCGCCAGAAGTGCAAGAGGACATACTAGTCTTATTTGGTACGTATAAGCAAGCTTGGCTTAATGCTGACCAGATGCTGCACAGCTTGGGCAATCCTGAAATCATTGTGGAACGCTGCCAAAATAGCCTTATTGGGAAAAAATTACCGAATTCTCTATGGGTTCACGTATCCGCACTACAAGTCCTTGACCCCCTACTGCGCCTTTATGAAGGTTGTGCTAGTCGCACCATTGGTCGCCTAGAGGAAGCCAATGTCATTAAATTCCATACCAAAAAACCAAAAATTTCTTATCTCTTTTACCCTGACTTTGATACTGACCCCCATCCGGTATTACACACCAGTATGGAAATTGATTTACGTGACTTGCATCTCACCTATCGAGACTACGATACTGATGATGACCCCCCAGTGCTACATCAGAAGGATGCTTTAGTTAACTCTGACTATCCGCTTTACGAGAAGTTTGCCAAGCTAACTCGCCAAGAAGAGGACTGGGGGCTGCTGGATAATTGGCGTAACATTAGTCATCGCTCTGGCTGGCTCAAATGTTTGGCAGACCACTGTGCAACACTTAAAGGGTATCAGTTATCCTGGCGAAAGGATGCTGATCCCTATAAACTTAAGGCGCTGCGTGCTACCGTAAAAACTCGTCAAGCGAAAAGGCGCTGCGGCTGTTAACAAAAATGATGCCGAAGATATTTCTTCTGCAAGTACTGAGTATTCACGGTTTCTTGGTCTATATTTAAGGTTGGCACGTAGAAACCTTTTTCTGAACCGTAAAATAATTTGTCAATTTTGCTACTTAATTAATGGTAACACGGTAAAAAATTTTCCTTGCTATTTTTGCGCTTGACAAGTTTATTTATACACTGCCTATGGAAAAGGCGTTTTCCAAGTAAGATAGAAGAACGAAGAGAGAACACAGAAGAAAGAACAACGAATTTCTTCTGGATGAAGCGGCTTTGACAGACCACCGAGAAAAGCGTTGGTTGCCGTTGTTGAATATGAATGAGGACAATCTCAGGGTTTATCGGCTGGACGCAACGGCGAAATACCAGACGTAGGTTTATGGTAGTCCACTCCCTTTGTCAGTCCTCACGTAGACTGGGAAGATTTGGAAGTTATTTACAACTTATTCCCCGTAAGGGGACGGAAACTTGCGTCCAGCCCTCGTTAAGTCGTGTATTTTCTCCTGCGGTTATTGACGACCTCTTCCCCGCAAGGGGACATAAAATTGGCAACGGATAAAATGGGTAAGTTGTCTGTAAATCCCATATTCATCCGCTGTATCTATTACCTATCGGTTGCGACTACTCTTGAGTTAAATCACCAAGGCGTTCGTGACTTCTGCGCTGGTTGGTAGAATGGTTTCTGGTTTGCCTGGTACCATAATCTATGACTCCAGAAGCGCTCAATGAATTCTTGTCGGTATGTCTCAGCCTATCCGTTACTATGCTGAGGGGTTTGAGTGAAGCGTCTTTGAAACAGAATTGCCCCTACATTTGCCAGCAAACAGGTGAGTGCTAACCACAGCAAGATGTAGGTAGGAGCCATTACTACGCCAGCCAAAAACCAAGTATAGACGTGCAATATCATTATGAACGCAAATATGCTACCTAGTGCGGATGCTTGCCATACATAATGTGACGGGCGACGGAGTGCGGCAAAAGTCATAGCCAAGATTGTGGCAAGCAAGTTGGCTGGCACTAGAAATGCACAAATACTTACACAGTTGGCGCGGGAGAACTCAGCTAAGCTGTTAAGGTCAAGCATCAATTCTTGGGGATAAAGTCAACATTTGGTGAAACATTTAACATATTTATAAAATAGTGAAACATACCTTAGTGTATACATTTAATATAATAACGACTAAATTAACATAAGTTTAGATAAGTAAAGTATTTTTATCGTTATTAGCAGAGTCAGCGGCGCTAAATCCAGAAAGGATAAGCTTTTCTGAGAAATAGTCATGAAATATTTTAATTTGAATCTTACTTGCAAAAGTTTAAAAAAATGTAAAGTAAGGAATTAAAATAACTTTATCAATAATGTGAATCAAAATCTTATCAGCTTCAATGTAGGATAATTGCAGAAAATATAATAGATATAATAGATTTCCTTCATGTCCCTTCGCACATACGCCATCTTAGGAACAGGTGCATTAGGCGGCTTTTACGGTGCTAAACTGCAAAAAGCTGGGTTAAATGTCCACTTTTTGCTACGTAGCGACTACGAACACGTCAGCAAGCACGGTTTAATCGTTGAGTCTGTTGACGGCGACTTCACCTTAGGGCAAGTCAATGCCTACTGCGATGTAAAAAAGATGCCTCGATGTGATGTGGTAGTCGTGGCGCTGAAGACAACGCAAAACCATGTGTTGCCAAAGTTGTTACCCCCTATTGTTAAGGATGATGGGGTTGTACTGGTGTTGCAGAATGGACTGGGAGTGGAGGCGGAAGTCGCCCAAATTGTCGGTAATGATAAGGTGATTGGTGGGTTGTGCTTTCTGTGTTCAAATAAAGTAGGACCAGGACATATCCGGCACTTGGACTATGGACAAATTACCTTAGGCGAATATGCAGCTGACTATTATGCAGCTGGTATCACAGAACGGATGCGGCAAATTGGCGAGGATTTTGAAAGTGCTGGTATCCTTATTGAATTAACTGAAGACTTGCTGCTGGGGCGTTGGAAAAAACTGGTATGGAACATTCCCTACAATGGGCTTTCTGTCATTCTCAACGCTACGACAGCGGAATTAATGGCAAATGTTCACACTCGCAAGTTAGTGGAACAGCTGATGTATGAAGTGCTGACAGGGGCGAAGAATTCAGGGCGCATTATCCCTGATAGCTTCATTCAAACAATGCTCGATTACACCGTCAAGATGAAGCCCTACCGCACTAGCATGAAAATTGATTATGACGAATGCCGCCCCTTGGAGGTAGAAGCAATTTTCGGCAACCCGTTAGGAATGGCACAAGCCGCAGGTGTGAATTTACCGCAAATTTCTTGTTTATATCGGCAACTCAAGTTTTTGGATGCCATGCAAAGAGGAAGATGAGGGAGATGGGAAGAATTATCCTCACCTCGCTCATCCTCACTGTTTAACGCAGTGACTCTGAAATGACAGCTACTGCTAGCAAACACAATAGGAGAATTCCGACTCGCAAAAACCAACTTCCTACTAAAGGTAGTAGCATGGCGGCGATGTGCAAGATACCAAAACTCATTGACATTATGTAGGCGATCGCAAAGCCGAATATGACAATTAAGAAATATTTGAGGCACTTGGAAGCCAACTTGAGAAGGCGACTGCGATCATTGGTGGTGGTTTTCATGGTTTTAATTGGGTAAATATGTGCTGTTAAGATTTGGGACACACAAGACGCAGTTGTTATTTTCTGCTTTGGACAGGAGTTTGCATCTGCTGTTGAGAGTCGATGGTTTGACGGTGATTGCTCACGACTTTGATCGCCAGCAGTAAGCAGACAACCAGCCCTGCTATTACAAAGAAATTGCTAAAACCATGCCGGCGAAAAAAGTAGTCTTGTCCGCATTTGACGCATACCTGTCTGTTGGGATTGTAGGGATCGCTCCTGAACGGACAATGATCGCGATCGCACTCATTATTACAAATAAGGGTCATGTTACAAGGCTCCTAAATGGGAAGTAAAAACGTCCACATTTTCAGAATGACTGAAGCAATCAGCCTTGAAAGCTCACTATACGGCTCAATTTTTTGGCTCAGTTGGCTCGGTTATTGCTCGGTTATTACGTTTTTCGTTATCGAACATCAGAGCAAATGTAACATAAGAAATATCGTGCTAAATCATGTAAAAATGGCGGATTCTGTTAGAGCATCTACACCAGGGCTAGAAATCGTCAATGAAGCTAGAAAAAGAAAGGGCTGGAATAAAACCGCACAGATGTGGTGTCGAGCTGCAAACACTTCACAAGCCACGTTGAAACGGTTTTGGGCAAAGGAGCCAATTCAGAGAGAGACTTTTATCAAGATTTGTGAAGCTGTAGGAGTAACAAACTGGAAAAATATTGCTGAGCATTACCAAATTCCTAAAACTGAACCAGATCCTGATTTTGTTGGACGTTCCGAAGCGATCGCCCAACTCCACAATATGGTTAAAGATGGTGCAAAGATTATTGTCATCCAAGGTGAAGGCGGCGTAGGCAAAACAAAACTAGCTCGCAAATATTTTGACTCTCTGGGTTTAGCCTTTTTAGAGCTGTGGATGCCAATGGAACCTCAGAACATTATTTCTGTAGAGAGTTTAGTTGAGGAATGGTTATGGCGGGATTTTGACGAAGAGCCAGGACGGGATCTGTTGCTCAATTTGCAGAGACTGAAACGCAAACTTCGAGATGAAACCAAAAGAAGAGGTATATTAATCGACAACCTCGAAACTGCTTTAGATATAAATGGACAATTCATCCAGCCTCATCGCCATTATGTAGAATTATTGAGAGTTTTGGCAGATCCAGCAATCAATTCCATCACACTCATCACCAGCCGCGAACGCCTATGTGAAGCGAGTGTTGATGTAAACTTTTATATGCTCAGAGGCTTGGACGAGTCGGCATGGAAACAGTTTTTTGCCAGTCGCGAAATTCGTCCTCATCCTGATTCTGCGGCGCTAGGTGAAATATGCAGAGCTTATGGAGGCAATGCTAAAGCAATGCGAATCATCAGCGGTGTCATTCGGGCAGACTTTGAATGTGATATGGATGCTTATTGGGATGTCACTCAGGATGATTTATTGATTGAACAAGAGTTAAAAAATTTAGTTATTAGTCAGTTTAACCGCCTGCAAGAAATTGATCCTGAAGCATATCGACTCCTCTGCCGTTTGGGATGCTACCGTTATCAAGATGTACCTTGGGTACCAATTGAAGGAGTTTTGTGTTTGCTATGGGATGTGCCAGAGTCGCAACGTCGGAGGGTGGTTAATCGTCTATGTGCTCGGTTTTTAGTAGAATCTCGTAATGAAAAATATTGGTTGCATCCAGTGATTTTAGCTGCGGCAATTTTCCGATTGCGATTGAGTGAAGAATGGGAGACAGCGAACCGCACAGCTGCCGATTTTTGGACAAATAGTGTGAATACAGTTCAAGGCACAAAAGATGCATTGACAGCCTTGGAAGCTTACCATCATTATGTAGTGATTGAAGATTTTGAACAAGCTGCAGATGTCATCATCAGACAGAGAAATAATAAATGGGGAACTCATGAATCTCTGGGGCGCTCGTTTTATAAACGAGGTTTATTAAAACCAATGACCGCTGCAATCAACGAAATATTAAACAGAGTTAAACCAGGGTATCGCCTTGCCAAACTTTATCATACATTAGGTGCTATGTGCTGGTTAAAGGGTGATATTCACAAAGCCATTGATTATTGTAAGCAATCAAGAGAAATAGCGAGCGCCTGCTTGCAATCAATGCAACAAGAGGATGATAATCAGACTGTTAAGAAACTGAAATTAATAGTTATAAATTCGTTTTTAACTATAGGTATTTGTCAAATTGGTTGTTGGGAACTCGAAGAAGCAGTAAATACTCTCATACAAGTTGTTCAGCTTTGTGAGGAACTCGACTATGAGAAATATGCTCCATCTGCTTTGTTTTACCTAGCATTTTTAAATTCCTGTTTGGGACGAAAGCAAGAAGCAAGTGAGATTGCTAATTACCTCTACAATAGACTACCGCAGGAAGGACTACCTTCATGGCTAACAGAGTATAGACTATTTTACTTATCCCTAACGTTTAAGAATTTAGGAGAAATAGAAAAATCATTTAAAATATACAAAATCAATCTTTTTTATGCTAAACAAAGTCCTTATCCTCAAGCGAAAACTAAAGCTTTGATTGGTTTAGCACAATTGTATCGAGAACAGGAAAAATTTAAAAAAGCGGTGAGTTGTCATGAAAAAGCAATCAGAGTTTTAGGTGAAATAGGCGCTAAATGGGATTTAGCCGAAGCTTACTTTCAACTGGCATTAACTTATCAACGAATGACGGAAGTTGCTAAAAGTAGGGAAAATTGTGAGAAGGCGATCGCTCTCTTCAACGAAATGCAAGCACCCACACAAGTTGAGAAAGTACAAAAAGCAATGGAGTCTTTATAGTAATAATGTTAGTAAATGCTGTTAAGGAGAATAAATAATAATGGTATCTACAGTTATTTCAAATGTGTCAAAATTTTCCCTAGAAGACTGGATGCAGAATCCCCCTGAACGTACAGAATGGGTGGATGGGGAATTATTGGAGAAAAACGGAGTGACACTCAAGCATGGTAGGATTCAAGCAAATGTAGGCTATTACTGGAGAAATTACAAAGACTCAAGCGGACAAAAAGGACAAGTTTATACAGAAGTACCTTGTCGCACCAATAAGCAGGGACGTGTTCCTGATGTTGCTTATCTCACACCAGAACTTATCAATCAATTTGGCGAACCTGCTGTGTTACCCCAAAGTTTTCCACTCATTGCTGAGATTGTTTCCCCAACAGATTTGGCTGAAGAGGTTATTGCGAAATCTCAAGAATATTTGCAGTCTGGAGGCGAGGAAGTTTGGCTGGTGTTTCCTGAAAATCGTTGGATTATTGTGATTACAAAAAATCAGCGACTTGTGTTTCTTTCTGGAGAAGTTGTCAGCACTCAAACTGTCCTTAAAGGTTTTAGTGTAGCAGTTGATGAATTGTTGGCTTGATTCAATTTTTTGCATTAATTATCATCGTTTTATAAGTTCGTAGTAAGGACTTTAGTCCTAGGCTCATAAACTTGATTTGTGTCAAAGTGCCTGCGCGTAAGCACATAAATTGTGGCTTGGGATTTAGAATTTAGATTTTGGATTTTAGGTTTCTTTTGGGGGATGCCAACCTGCTAATACCCATTGTTGGCGAACTGTGACTGATATAATGTTGTTTAATTGTAGGGCAATAACTGTAGCTCGTCCACAGGCAGTAATTCCAATAATTTGAGCGCCATCTTCACTCCATTCAAAATGTTTTGACCACTTTTGTTTTCTCGGATTAAATAGTTTTACTTTTTTACTAGTTACTGGGTCTACTGCATCGGTTTGAGTTCCTTTGTAATTGTTGCACAGGCGACAAGCTAACCATAAATTATCTTCGTCGTCAGTACCTCCTTTTGCTTTGGGAATGATGTGTTCAATTTCCAATCATTCCCAAAACATACATTTGTAAACTACGACAGTAACCGCATTGGTTGCTAGCTTGAACACGAATTTTTTCTCTTAGTGTTTCTGATATCCAGCCTGAACTCATGCATCTAAAGGTTCCCGCAAGCCTCGTTGAACTGCTTCACGTAATGCTTGAGCTTTAAGTAATAGCTTTTCTTGGTAGACTTGCATTAGAGCCAGGAGTTCAGAATGTTCAGTATTGGCAAGTGTTCCAGCTTGTTGATTGTATAGCAATTCGCTTAACCTTTGGTCTTGTTCTGGTTCCATCTGTAATTGCGTGAGGGCGATAACTTCTTCATCAGGTAAAGAAGAGAAAGAGGGAGTTTCTTTGCTGTCAATTGGTGTAGACTGGGGACTGACGGGAGACAGGGAAAGTGCTATTGCTTGTGTCAAAATATCAACCACAGCGCGGTTAGTAAGTTGGGCAAAATGTTCGGCTTTTTTGTAGACTTCATCTGGTAAGTTCAAGATAATTTGAGTAGTCATAGGATTTCAAGCTGTTCTGGTATGCTAGTGGTACTTTCTTCCACATTATCTTCCACATTACTAGTTCTCTGCCGCTTGGAAAATCTCTTGTGCATCTGTCTCCCTCAATACTAATCCCCACAAGGTAGCGCAGTTTCCACAAAACGCCGGACATAACCGGGTTGCAAGCGACGCAATTCTTCGTGCTAACGTTGAATGTTAAGTTGGGGAAGTTGCGATCACGCCCCGGCGGGCACTCCGTGCCATCGCACGTCTCCACCTTGACCAAAAAAACTTTCCTCTTGCTGTTGCAGTACTTCTACTTTGGTTCTAAATATCATTATAAAAGTTCCTAAACCGACTTGTCTAATCACTTTGGCAACTAATCCTGGATGTGTTAAGCCAGTTTTTATCAAAGTTTGCGTTAGTGCTGAAAACTGCACCACATCTTGCAAAAATGGTTTGAGTACAGGTTCACCGAGTTGTTGCATTTGTTGAAATACCGCAGACAGCAGTTGGTTTATTTGATTTGGATCAATTTCTTGATTTAGATCAACACTCATTGCTCTTTGGAATAACCAAGTCACAGCTAAACTCGGTTGATATGGTTGCAGTAGTGCTAGAGACCAGAACCGTTATCAAAACCACAATGTAGAGACGCGCCATCCCTTGGTTCTACAGAGAACGCGAATCCCACCAAAAATCCTTAACAGCAACCGTATTGACCTATACCCAATTCTCCAAAATGTGCACGAGAGCGCCCAAAGTTGAGTTTAACTAAAAACTTGTCATAGCGACATGGGTGCAATACCCCAATACGTTTGGTGATAAAAAATTTGCTCTTGAAGGCAAGCAGGGGGCACAAAAAGAGAGGGGCGTAAGGTGCAGGGGCGAAAGCGATGGCTGGGCATTTTATTACTTGTAAGTACCTCACCCTCTTTTTTTTGGCAAAGTTTTTGTTAAAAAACAATTTTTTATCTTTGATTTTATTAACTGTCTTAACTGTCTTAACTGTCTTAACTGTCTTAACTGTCTTAACTGTCTTAACTGTCTTAACTGTCTTAACTGTCTTAACTGTCTTAACTGTCTTAACTGTCTTAACTGTCTTCTAATTTATTTACCTAACTATCTGTTTAACTGTTTTATAACTAAATATGCTGAAGTGTAAAATGTCACTTTAATTTTATTCTGAAACATAAATTTTGACAAGATATAGCCACTACTATAAATGTTATGAATACTATTCATATATTGTTTATACGCTAAAATAAACTGTGTAAATTAGCAAAATCAGACACTGTATTTTTATGGTCATTTTTAGTAAAAAATAACACTTTTTTTAAATATAATAATATTAATTTTTAATTTAATTGAAAAAATTTATAGTAATTTTCTGTGATATTCCTATTCTTGAAACTTTATGCAATAATGTATTCGTAAAGTAAAAAGCTGCTAAATAACAAGCATATGGATTGATAGTATGATGGCGAAATAACGCAAAATACTGAAGCGCCTTATATCAGTAATACGGTACTGTCTCCTCCTTTTGAAAGCCTCAACTTTACCCTCAATGCAAGGATTTACCTCGATTGGGCTTTGCCAAATGGGCTGACAAAAGGTGAGTCTACAGAAGAAGGAATAACATTTCCTAAGGTTCCTAATCGTTGGGCGATCGCTTGTTTGAAAAATGGTACTTTTCAAAGCAATGGGTCGTAGAAAGCTATTATCTTTACCTCGAAGGAGAAGAACCAGAAGTAATCACTAAAATTTTTCAGATTGCTAACAAAGATGAAGGGGAATACCAGCCGTTTCGCTTTCTCGGTCGTCATCAAACCATTCCAAGTCAATAGATATGCTTAAATATTCAATTCGATTGTTACTTCACTATTTCAAGTATAGGGAAGTACCTGTGTTTCACTGATTCATCCCGCATTTATGCAACGCCTAAATCCTTTCTACGGAAAAGTGTATGGACTTAAACGAGATTAAAGATAAACTCCTAAAAGACCAATCTTTTGAGAACTCTTTTACGGTCGAATTCCTCGTAAAAGATGAGTTGTTAACTATTGATTGTAGTCAACAAGGTCAAGACCAGATCTATGCTGGTCAGTTAAATCGACAGACCTCTGTGTCAACTATTCTTAAAGACATTGCTTTAGCAGCCACTATCAACTCCCCGCCTCCAACTTTAAACGGTTTAACGGTTGAAATAAAACACGTTTCAATTACCATTGATTCTATCGAAAGAAACGTAGTCCTTGAAATAGGTTCATCTCCTGGAAAACCAAATGTTGTTATTAGTTTAGGCAAAACAGAATCAAGTATTGAGGGACAAAATTGGGGAACTATACTAGGCCTTGAGGTGAATCTTCCCAATGCGATCGACTTGTCAGGTATTCCTTTGCTTGGCAGCATTATTAGTCCTTTAGAAATTAATAAAATTAGTTTAGTTATTGCGTCTGAACCTCTCCTTCCTATTGCTCCGATTGGAGAATATCCTATATTTTTAGGAGATGACGTGAGACCGGGACTTACTCTCAATGCGAGTTTTATCATAGGAGAAAAAGAATATATTTTTCCGATTTTGGTCAAAAATCAAGCGCCTGGAGTCTATAGCGCAGCAGCCTTAGTCAGTAACGAAAGTCAGAGTGAATTAGATATTGAAATTAAGGGCGTTATTCAAGTCAATCAACGATTTGGTTCTTTTCACTTCCTTACCCTTACTTTTGAACTCGATACGCAAGGCTCTCTCAAGCTGATTCCCGAAATCGTTGTCGATGTGTCTGGTTTTATCATAGACCTTTATAGATTGATCATTGCAATTCCCTTTAACGAACCTGAGACAAATGGGATTACTCTTGAAGGTCTTGGGGTGGCACTGAAAACAAAGACTTTAACCATTAGTGGCACCTTTTTACATACAGAGAACGAAGCCGGGGAATTGTATGCTGGAAAAGTTTCAATTTCTCTGGCAAGCCAATATTCTCTGACAGGTTTAGGAGCCTACGCAGAACTTGAGCAGGGAGGTTTTGGTCTATTTATCTTTGCCTTAGTCGGTTTCCCCAAAATTCGCGTGACAAAAATAGTTGACATCAAGGGCTTAGCAGGAGGATTGGGCTATAACTTTGATTTGAAGTTGCCGGATGTTGGATTGATTCAACAATTTCCGTTTGTTGCAGCAGCAATGGGAGGTGATGTTTTTGGGTCTTCTCGACCATCGGCTGGCTTAGCAAAGCTTGACACCTATATCATTCCCAAAGCGGATACCTACTGGCTAGCGGCGGGAATTCGATTCACGGCTTATAAGCTAATTGAAGGGTTTGGTCTGCTGACCATCAAGTGGGGAGAGGATTTAGAATTAGCTTTAATGGGAATCGCCGAGCTAAAAGTCCCTAAAACGGCCAACAACCCGATCGTTTTCGCTCAATTAGCGACGCAACTCAGTTTCTCTACAGCCACTGGACTTATGGCAGTACGGACGCGATTGACAGATGCGTCCTATATCTTTGACCCTAATTGCCGCATACATGGAGGATATTCTTTTTATCTGTGGTTTGCGGGAGACCACGCTGGGGATTTTGTGATGACATTAGGAGGCTATCATCCTCGCTATTCCAAGCCATCTCACTATCCCAATGAAGAGCGACTTGGCTTTACTTGGCAGATAGGCTCAGCGTTAAGTCTTAAAGGGGGTATTTACTTTGCCCTAACTCCTTCAGCGATTATGGCAGGAGGAGAACTATCAGCGACCTATAAAAGTGGTGGCTTGAAGGCGTGGTTTACGGCTTACGCTAATTTCTTGCTGTCCTGGAAACCATTTCGTTACGATATTGAAGTTGGAATTAGCTTGGGGGCTTCTTATACCTTCTGGGCTTTATTTGGCTACATAACGGTTTCGGTTTCCCTGTCTGTCCGACTTCATTTGTGGGGACCGTCCTTTGGGGGAACTGCGACCTTTAAAATTATCGGTATTTCCTTCACCATTTCTTTTGGAGCAGACGAACCAAGAGGCTTACCCCCTATTCCTTGGTCTGAGTTTGTGGATTCTTTCTTACCCAGTCAGCCATCGAACGAGCCTTTAGTTGTCAGCATCCAAATTGTCGAAGGGTTGCTTGAAGATTTAAGCAAGCAAGATAATAACGATGGCATTAACTACATTGTCGATCCCGCTTCCCTAGTTTTTGTCACTCAGACCAATATTCCGGCTAAAACAGCATTTTTTGAGAACCAAGAGCTTCCACTTCCAGAAGATTGTTCAAAAGCTTTTGGGGTAGGACCTTGTGGTGCTGGGGCTGACGATTTTGGATCTGTTCACAAAATCGTTATCGAAAGTGATGACCCAAACGATCGCAACCGATTTGACCTGGAACCGATCGTTACTAACTCTCCTAAAGCTTTGTGGAATCCTAATCCTACGGAGGGATGGCAACAACCTAATTTGAATAGCCCAACTTTAATCGAAGATACCCTAGTTGGCTTCACGATTAAGACTAAGCCATCGCCTGGAGGACAAACAGTCGGACCTGCGGATATCTACACGTTGCAGTTTAATACTGAACCGGCAGATGCAGAATTTGAGTGGTCAGTACCTGAAATAGCACAGGGTTCCTTCGACCCCAATGGAGCAATAGAGCAGATGCAGCAAACCCTCAATAGTGCTGGAGTGGCAGCTAAACGACGCAGCTTAATAGAAGCCCTGCGCCGTCAACAGCTTGAGGTTGAGGTCGAGGTGGATGTCACTCAATTGGTAGAAGATGCTGACGATTATCTTCTGGCTCCCCCCGTTCTCTGTTCGTTGGGACATTAAATTAACCCAAGTCATTATTTTTGAACTGTGAGTTTGAACCATGACTCAGTTGGCAATTACCCCCAGAATTTTACTCTCAGGCAAAATTACTTTTGTCGAACGATTTACTCCCACTCTTCAAGTAGGAAAATACATTGCTCGCTTAGAGCAGGAGATCGATATTAACAGTTCTTCTGCTCTAGTCTCAGATGCGTCTGAAACCTACTCGACTAGCCAGACCTTTTATGTTCGAGGCGAGCGATTTGCCCTGTTGCCTGAAGATATCAAAGCGGTATTTCCGCCTGATCGCACTGAGGGAGAGCATAGCGATGTCCTTCCCCACATCGTACTAACCAAAAAGAGCCTACCCTGGAAATGGACAATCGAGAATACCCCTCAAAGTCCTGATGCGAGTGGTAGCGTTCCTACTTGGCTGGCAGTATTAGTCTTTGCTGCCAACGACCCCCCACCAAACCCACGAATTCGCAAGCTCAGTGAAATTCAGTCTCCTGAAGCGGGCGTTTGCTCTTATAAAAATTTAACCTTCCAACCCGGAGAAACTCCTGAAACCCCGGTTGTCACGATTGACATTCCCGTCGATTTATTTAGAGCGATCGCTCCTACGGCTGAAGATTTATGTCACCTCGCCCATGCTCGGATCGTTGAGGTTGATAAAAAAAGCACCGATCCTGAAAACGTGTCGGGTGAATATTCAGTCGTCATTGCCAATCGCTTGCCCCAGAGTGAGCATACTGTTGCCCATCTGGTTTGTCTGGCGGGAATGAAAGATTATTTGCCAGGATCGGGGCAACAGATCCCCACAGGCACGAAGTTCATTCGTTTAGTTTCGCTCAAAAGTTGGCAATTTATCGCCAAAGAAGAGAAAGCAGACTTTAAAGACCTACTAGAGAAAACCGTACAGATTGATCACCCCAACACGCTTTTACTGTCCTCCCAACCAATTTCCAATGGAACGGCTGAAGATAAAGCGATTGAAAATGCCCTAAAAATGGGTTATGTTGCTCTTAATCATCAGTCCCGCTTGGGAGACAAAACCGTTTCTTGGTATCGCGGACCTCTCATTCCCTATGGAAAGGAGAAAACGATTGCACTCCCCGTCCCGACTGCCGATGCTTTAGTACGTTACAATCCCGAAACTGGGATGTTCGATGAATCTTACGCCGCCGCTTGGCAGTTGGGGCGTTTACTAGCGTTGCAAGACCAAGAATTTGCCCTGGCACTATTCGATTGGAAACACAACACTCAAATTGATATCATCAAGCAAGCCGAACAAGATATTATTGATGGAGCTTTAGGTCGCTCTTTGCGTTCAATCAATGGAAGTTCGACACGGGTTGGAGTTGGTAATCTTTTGAACTTGCTGGCACAAGCCAATACGCTATTTGATTCAACCTCGGTGGCTGCGCGGACGACGGTAACACAGCCGCCTCAACCTCTGCCCACCCTCAATTTTGAGGATCTCTTGAGTCGAGCCAAGAGAACGAGCTTTCGCACTACAGAAACGAATCCCCCCACGGAACTACCAGAAAAGGTAAAAACTTGGTTGGGAAGGTTGCGATTACTTCACGGCGTTCCCTATCCTTATTTAGTTCCCGACGAGCGGATGTTACCTCCAGAAACATTGCGCTTCTTTCAAGTAGACCTCGACTGGATTAATTGCCTGACCGATGGTGCTTTTAGCATTGGGCGATCGACGCAAGGCAATCTAGAACAAGACCGGTCTTTGTTAGGTTATTTTCAAGAAAGTGCTGCCATTGCTGCTTACCAGGAACGCTTCTGGCGCTTGAAGCGACCCATTCCGCGAGCAGCTTCTCCTAGTAATGTGGTTTCTGGTTTTCTGTTGCATTCTGCTGTCGTTAGTCATTATCCTGGGCTAGAAGTAGAGGGCTTTGATACAGAGGAGACGGGTAACGTTCCCTCGCTCAAGCTTTTACGGTTTGAGCGAATTGCTCCCAATGTTATGCTTTGCTTGTTTAACGGTTTAGTCAAGCAGGTGAGAATCCACCAACCCCCAGAAGGATTGCACTTTGGCGTAGACGTTCCTGACTCTGAGCATTCTAACTATACTAAACTGCTGCGTTCTCTAGACGAAGATACTTTAGGAGAGTCCATACCCGGAAAGCGGGTAGACGTTCCTTTCCGCACAGGAAATAAACAAGTCGTCGATATTCAAGAATTGGCCAGTCGCATCAAAAAAGAATTTACCTTGCCCAACTTTACCTCAGCCGAGTTGGCTTTGGAAATGGTGGACGGGGTACAACAGGTCAGTTTTTTCAATAAATAAGTAAATGGACATAAGTAAATGAAACATATCAGTAGGGTGGGCATTGCCTAAAACTGTTGTTTGACAAAGGTTACAAGCTTTTGATATGCAATGCCCACCATGAGCTTAATTTTGTCCACATACTTCTTAGTCATGAGGAGCAATTGAGATGGCAAGCGATTTAGGACTGGTAATTCCGATGGATGTAGTCGCCTTATGTGTTGGCGAACCCGACCGGAACGAGAGTGTTCTCGCAGAGAAGGCAAACTTTTCCCAAGTCCCCTACTATCCCAACGAAGAGTATAACGAAGACGATATTGTTAACAGAGGCCCTTATATCAGTGCCAGCGTTTTGGGAGAAACGACAACCCAACTTCCGGTAGGGATACATCTACACTGGGCTTTACCCGATGCCCTAACGGCAGGAATTCATAACGAAGAAATCGGTCAGACTGATTTTCCCCTGGTTCCCAATCGCTGGTTAGTCACGCGAATAATCAGCACAAAAGGAGGCGGCAGTCAAGTTGTTTCTCATCAATCTTGGGTAATTGAAAGCGATTATCTCAGCAAAGACGATCCCAACCCAGAAATTGACCTTTCTAAGGTAACTGTTCCCGTCTATCCCGAAGATGCAGACCTCAGTAACGGGGACTATGGTCGCCTCCAGTCGTTTCGCTACTTAGGTAAAGTCTTTGACTATGAAAGTTGGCGCGAAGGAACGGGACAGGAATATGTGGGCAAAGAACGCACCTATACTAATCCAAATTTAGAAGCGACTTGTAAGCTGATTACGGCTTATCAGTTTACGGCTGTCGGCTATGGTGAGCTAACGTTTGCGTCTTTTTATCCTAACTGTTGCAATGTTTTTGGCTTTTACGATAGTGCTGAGAAAATCGCCGCAGCGGGGTACAACCCAACGAACCATCAATTAAGTTATCACGTGGTGGGTTGGTTTAGCGATATCAACGACGATCCCCTGCTGAAGCATTCTTTTGAAGTTGCTCCGCCTGCAGAACCGATGCAGCGAACTGAGGTAGCTATAGCAGCTTATCGAGAAGCTTATGGCAAATATCTCAAGGCGAAATTAAAGCTGCAAGAAGGAGAAGCGATCGCCTATTGCCAAGCTTTAAAATGGTGCTATTCGCCCAATGGAACGGACGAACCCGGATATAGTTTATACAGTGGTATTGTCAAGGGGATTCTCTGGGATACCAGCAAAGCTTACTTCCCGCAAGACAGTCTCACGGCTGACACTCAAGTGGTTGTTGCCAACAATACCCCTGAAGCCATCTCTGCTTTATTAGCCAAGAACTTAGCCCAGCCAGAACTCGAACCTCTGCTCAACGCCCTCCAAATGGGAGTTTTAGATACTCTAGAACAACCAGGTGGGCTGCCGCAAGTCAAGCAAACAATTCATCGAAACCACTTTAGCGCTGATCGAGGCGGGTTAGTCTGGGAAATCGCCATCAAAGAACAAGAAATAGATAGTGATTCTCAAACCCCACAAACCGCCGTCATTATCGATGAAACCCTATCAACACTTCTGAGGGAATTAAATACTCGCCAATGGCAAGCTGATGAGCTAAACGAAGAAATTCGTTCGTTACGTCAACAAATTTATATAGATTGGCATAAATACCAATATTTCACTCGCACGGAAAGAAAATACTTTCCTCCAGGCGAGCCATTGGCGGATTGGCTTGATAACGATGAGGATGCGATTCAAAAAGTGATAGACTTAATAGATGTTCAAATCAATGATTGGTCTGAGTACGTTGACGACCTGCGAATTGACTATCTCAACCAGAAACTAGCAACCCTAGACCGCTTGAACGGGGAAATCGTCCAGTACAAAACCAACCTGGAAACGGAATTACAAAAACCAAAATTTTCCCAGTATAGATTACAACAAACCCCTGGTCCCGGATATTGGCAACCTAATGAACCCCTAATTTTGTTGTCGGGACCTGCCGTTGCTCCTCCACCTCGTTATGGAGAAGATGGTCGTCTGCGAGCAGATGGTTATCTTGAATGTCGCTTGACTAGCGCCATCTTGTCCTTCTCTAAGCCAACGCTGGCGACTCAAACCGCTTTGCCTAATTTTAGCGCGATCGCTGCTTTAGTTGCCGAAGCCGGTGGGGTGTCTACTGCTTCTCTAGACGAGCAACAAATTCCCGCCCACGAAATTGCGATCGCTAACTGGAGCGATAATCTCTGGATACCCATGCTTTTGAAGTGGGAGGTTGACAACCGACCCCTGACTAAACTCGAACCCGATCATCCCAATTATGACGTTGATTTTATCAAGCAAAATTATCAGCTTGACGCCGATAACCTCGATTTGATTCCCAAACACGAAAGTTATCAGTCTTCCGATACTTATGAAGGAATAACCCTATTGTCTGCTGGAGCAACCATCGACCTCAAACAGCAAATCGACGAGTATCTAGAGTATTTACCCGACGACAACGACATGGAACAGCGTTTGAGGGAGCTTCAGCAACAAGTTAAGAACAGTAACCTGCTCTGCCAAAGCTTGAGTGGATTTAACCAGACCTTTATCTCCCGCCAGCAAACCTTGCAATTTCCGGTGAGCGACCCGCTTTGGGGTTTTACTGAAGACCGTGATTTTGCTCTTGAGGTACAGGAGGCTGTCGATACCTGTGGTGATTTGGCAGGTCTACCCCTCTCTGACTATAGCCCGATTCGCGCCGGATACCTGAGCTTGTCACGCCTGATCTTAATTGATACGTTTGGTCGGATGCTGGAGGTGGGTAACGTTAATAACCCGATTATTGCTGAAAGCTTAGTACCGAAAGTTGCAAGCTTACAGAATCCTAACTTCATCTCTCTCTCTCCCCGACTGGTTCCTCCTAGCCGACTGCTATTTCGCTGGCTTCTCGCGGAAAGCGAAAATCAAGAAATCTATAGCGAAGCCGATGGCAGTCCCGTCTGCGGTTGGATCATGTTCAACCGCCTCGACAACAGTTTAATGATATACTCTAGTCAAGCAAAGCTTTTGGGTTCCCTTAATCTAAGTGGCGATGAAAGTCGCATTATTTGGCAAACTGCTCCCGGTAACGCGGAAACTTGGGATCAATCGATTGAAACGGTACTTGCGAATGAAAACCCTTATCTGCGGGATTTTATTCTGAAAATTAACCAAAAACAAGCAGGTTTTCTCGATTCTCTCCTCCAGACCATTGATCGTACCTTAACTCTAGTATTGCCCCAAAGTGCGCGCAATGACTCTAGCGTCACCGTGATGATTGATCGCCCCCTGGCGCTGGTACGCACGTCCCTCAAGTTAGACTTGCAAGGGTTACCACCAGTCAATCAAAGCTGGTCTCAATTCAGACAAGTTGCCGAAAAATTGTGGGAGCTTGATGACCCTGCTTGGATCGAGCAGAGCAATGCACAAGGATGGCTCGCTCGCAGCACTGCCAATTTTGAAGCGGTTCAATTTCCCGTCCATTTAGGGAATTTAACTAATATCAATGACGGCTTGATTGGTTATTTTATCGGCAATAACTACGATCGCTTTTATGCCGCAGCGGCAGATGGTTCCCATGCAGACATCACTCCTCCTGCTGAAGACACTTTGCTCCTGCGTAGCGCTCCCCAAGACGCGAGCCAGATTTTGACACTGTTAATCGATCCGAGAGCTAAGGTTCACGCGACCACTGCCATTTTACCCACTGAAGCGATCGCTCTGCCGACTCCTTTCTATACACAAGCTCTCAAAAGCATAGAAGCTAATTTCTTAACCGCTCCCATTCTCAGCCGTTTGACCGAACTCGCTCTCCCCATTCCCCAAGAAAATCAAAAAGAGTTGGTTTGGTCATGGGTTGAACAAGACCCCAACCAATGGCGCACGGTTACGGAAATTGCCAGAGTCGATACGCCAAAGGCTGTTTCTTACAATCCTCAAACCTTGCGGGAAGGGTGGTTGCGACTCAGCCGGATTGAGACTTCTCAATGACCGTCTTATATCAGGTTCGGTTGATTACTTATCATTCCTGAAGAACCCCACCCCTTTATCCCCTCCCCGCCGGCGGGGAGGGGAGCCTAAGCGCAGCTTTGGCGGGGTGGGGTGCAGTCAACGTGGGAATCATAACTAATTAGCCGAACATGATATTAAATCCAGTTTTTCAAGTTTTTCAAGGTCAATTTTGTTTATTTTCAGTTCAAAGGAGAATTCTACCATGTCTAAACCATCCCTCGATTTTACCCTCGTCAACAACTACAGCGATGCTGAAGGAAAAGCGATTATTTATATCACCCCAGACGAAAACAAAAATTTGCTCAAGCTGAAGGTAGAGAATGATGGCGATGAGACGGCTACTTTTGAAAGTAATGTAGTTGGAATTGAGCTATTGTTAGCAAATGTTCTTCCGGATGACATTATTCCTAACATAATAATCGGTTGTCCTAGTAATAATTGGACGGCAACTTATAGCAGTAGCAATAAAGCTTGGCAACTCAAACCCTCTCAAGAAATTTCTTTATCTTCGGGAAAAATCCTTGAGTTTAGTTTAAGTAAGGTTGCTTTTCCAGAAACCGTGCAACCCAGTACCAAACCCTTAAAACTGACCTATAAGATTAATGAGGAAAGTAGAAGTAAGCAAAAAAGCTTGCCCGTGCAACTGTGCGAACTTCCTAATACTCCTGGACTTCCTTTCTTAAATTACTCTGTCGGATGTGAATTTCAGAAACTTGACGATTGGAACATTAGTGACGATGGAACTCAGTTGTTAGTGCCAGAGAAGGCAGATGACGTAGTTTACATTAATGAAACCAATGATTTTATCATCAAAACTCGCTTGAAGTTTTATCTAGCTAATGAGGTAGCTGAAGCTATTGCTAAAGGAAGTAATACTAAACTCCAACTTTCTTTTCAAGGAGGAGATGATGCCAGGGATTTAGCAAGTATTGGTGATGGATTGACAGATAACACAGATTTAGCCGATATCGAGCTGAAATTTGTCTCAAGCTCTGCTAACAATCGTTGGGAAATTACCAAATCGACTGCAGGAGGAGTTCCCATGTGGACTTTATCCCCTCAAGGTAGCAACGTGTTAAATAAAGATGAGACGGTTTATTTTGTCCTTGAGGATATTAAGGGGAATAGTATAGCAGGCGTTAGTAAGATGTACCTGAGCTATTTCGATATTCCGAAGTACAAAGACGGCTATTTAGTTACTCCCATTGAAAAAGAACAACCTTACACTCAAATTATCGACTTTAGCGTGAATAATTCTAACCCTCTAGCTAGCGATCCCGTGACTGTTAACTATCAGGTTTTTGGGGCTTCTAAATTAGAGCTTTTTGCTGATAAAGGCAATCCTCTACCGACTTCTCCTATTGAACTTGACCTTTTGAAAACCCAATATATTCTCAAGTACCCTAATCATCCTCATTTTGAAGATGAGCAAGAGACTACTGTTACTTATACCTTGAAATCTTACCCCCGCAATGGTGGAGATCCAATTACTAGGGATCTTAAGATTAAGGTTTCATCGCTTCATGATAAATTAAAGAGTTGCTTGAAACCGGGTAGCTATTTTGAATTAGTTGATATTTATTACGCTCATAGTCAGACGGGTGGGTTAGGCTTCGGTTGTTATAGGTTTAAACACCAGATAGAGTTCGTGAGTGTTGTAGAGCCAGTAGTGATAATTCACACGCTTGAAAAGGGATTTTTGGAAGGTGGTACAAGTGGTCCATACAAATTTTTGGCTCGTGGCAATCGTTCATATAACCAATTGAGGATAACAAAAGATACTCAAGCGGGCGAGTCTTCAGCTACGTTTAAATTAGTATATGCAATAGATGGTGAAGATGCCCATAAATACGAAATTCAATACGACCCTGAATCTCAAAGAATTTTGTTAAAAGTTAGCTCCTATAGTGGAGAATTATTCCGATCTAGGGCTTCAGGTTTTGACTTGAATAACTCGGAAGGTGAGGAATGTTATATAGATACTAGGCACCCATCAGAGTATTATAGGTTTGAAGATAAAAAGGGGGAACTGAAGAATGATAATGAACAATAAGAGGGTATTCAAAGAGCGACCAAGAAGCTACAGGACTCCTATTTGATTTTTGTTGGCGTAGCCTGCGCTCTGCGCTTAAAAACTCCGTACATTTGAAGAGTGACGAAATCAAAGGTAGTTGAAAAATTTAACTGGAGTTGGGTTTCACGCCGTTCAACCCAACATCATGCTCAGATGTTGGGTTGAGGAACAAAACCTCACAGTCGCTACGAATGCGATCGCTGATTAACTGCATTTGCTTTGCGGTTGGGACACATTTGCTCATTTTCCAATTCAACTTGCATTTGTGTCCCATAAGGTTTTGTGAGTGGAACGGTACAGGCTGCGATCGCTCCATTCCGCCAGCGCCTTAAGCGCCTCAAAAAACGCCGTTCGACTTTTCGTTACAAATGCAGGCGATCGCAAAGCCAAATATGACAATCAAGGAATATTTCAGGCACTTGGAAGCCAACTTGAGAAGGCTCAGCGTCCCTTTGCGTTTACCTCTGTGTTCCTCTGCGTTTAAAAACATTGAAATTCCCCGCATCGCGTACGAATGTAAAATCATCAATCAGAATAATCACCACCAGAACCATACTTCCAACCATCAACTAAGCGATTCCAATAGTATTTAGGTACATTAGGCAAATTTTTCATCCACGGTTCTAGTATTTGACTAAGCCAAAATAAAATAGAGTAAATCCCTAAATTTCCGTAATGCACCATCCAATCGAGTAAAGTTCCTAAACCGACTTGTGGAATCACTTTGGCAACTAATCCTGGATGTGCTAAGCCAGTTTTTATCAGAGTTTGCGTCAGTGCTGGAAACTGCACCACATCTTGCAAAAATGGTTTGAGTACAGGTTCACCGAGTTGTTGCATTTGTTGAAACACCGCAGACAGCAGTTGGTTAATTTGATTTGGATCAATTTCTTGATTTAGATCAACACTCATTGCTCTTTGGAATAGCCAAGTCACAGCTAAACTCGGTTGGTATGGTTGCAGTAGTGCTAGTGCATTTGTAGATAACTGATCTGTTTGCAGCGCTTCGTGAACACCAAATGTTAAACGCTGCAAGTGACGCACCATCGCGCCAAAACCACCGAAACTCAAGGGAGATTGACTACCGCTGCTATCTCCTACAGGTAAAATGCGGCTCCAAGGTGTCTTCAGCGGATGACGATACGAGGGAAAAAACCCAAACAGCGCTCGTTTAAATGTCAGTTGGTTTAACTCCACGCCTTGATATTCGCTCATCAAGCGCAGATAATCCTCGAAAAGAACTTCTAAACCCAAGCGTTGTGGATGGGTATCCATGTAAGTAAACATATAAGTGGTTCTGCCATCCCTTGCTGGAAAAGCTTCCCAAAAGTACTGGCATTGGTTTTGCACGGGTGTGAATGATAACAACAAGTCGCCTGTATGGTTTTCCGAAAAACCTTGAGCGCAACTTCCCACAACTAAACAAAGCGCATCTGGTTTTTCTCCTTGACGTGCTTGTCGTGTTATGGGAGAAAGATGTCCCATTGCATCAATTAACAATCTGGCTTTGAATTGGTTGTTTACCATCACTCCATCAGGGTGAACAACTGCTTCTGTAAATGGAGTGTTTTCAAACAACTTTCCGCCAGATGCAACAAATCGCTGCTTTAAAGTTTCCAGCAAATAAACTGGATCGACACCAATATTGAGAACATCGCTTACCCAAACTTCTGCACCACCAAAAAAGCTCACTCTCGCAGGGTTGTATTTTGTGGCGATCGCCTGCTCTAATTCTGCATCACTCAGTAAATTTAATTCCAAAAAAACTTGTAATTCTTTGCGGGAAATATTCCATTCTTGTTCTCTCCCACGCAAAATACCCCGTTCCATTAACGCGACTCGCACTCCCTTCACAGCCAAGGCGCAACCAAGTAAAATCCCTAATGTCCCGCCGCAAATCACAACGTCCCAATCTACAGTACCTAAAGACTGCTGAGTTTCTTTCACTACCATTGGCGCTGATGCGGTATCTTCTTTGAGTGATGCTAAGAGGCGATCGCCTTGACGCAACCCTCCCAAAACATCGCCTGGTAATTGCGAAAGAACATTTTCAGTTAGGGACATGACGGTAAATTCTACGAAAGTAACTATTTTTAATTTTCAATGGTACTGATGGAAGTTCCCTCTTAAAATCACTACTAAGTTTTAATAATTTGTGTATAAAAGTAGATAGACATAATGTCAATAAGTATTTTCTCGAATAGGGGGAGTCATAAACGATATCAAACAGAATTTAGCTTGTTTTTCAAGATATTCAAAACTTGCTTCTATCGAGACTTCCATTCTTTCTTTACAAAATTTTAACATAAATCGTCTTAATTTAAAGATATTGTAAATAACCTCTGTATTCTTGCGGAACTGAAAAAAAATTATTATCTTTGTATAAGTTTTAGCTTAAAAGTAGAAAATTACTGAAAATCAAAAAAAGCACTGAAACAGCTAGTATGCTGTGAGATTTTTTATGAGAATCGCCTTTATAGTAGGACCGTTTCCTGTATTATCTGAGACATTCATTCTGAATCAGATTACAGGTTTGCTTGTGCGTGGACATGAAGTTCACATTTATGGCTATAAGCCTGATGATACTTCTAAGGTTCATCCTGATGTGGAGAAATATCAACTTCTTGACCGTACCTACTACATACCCGAAATTCCCAAAAATTATTTCTTGCGCTTTCTTAAAGGGTTAGCATTTATATCTACCAATTTTCATAAAGCACCTTTGGTTTGGCTGCAAACTCTTAACATTTTCAAGTATGGGAAACGAGCCGCTTCCATGAGGTTGCTTTACTCAGTCATGCCTTTATTAAAGTCTCAACCATACGATATTATTCACTGTCAATTTGGGATGTATGGCATCGATGGCATGATTTTACGAGATGTTGGTGCCATCAAAGGAAAATTGATAACTTCGTTTCGAGGTTATGATATTAGCTGGTATGTGAAAGCTTGTGGAGAAAATGTATATGATGAATTATTTGTCAAAGGAGATTTCTTTCTAGCCAATTGTGAGTTTTTTAGACAGCGAGCTATTAAGTTAGGTTGTGACGAGAAAAAAATTGTCGTCCACGGTTCTGGAATAGATTGCAGTCGGTTTACCTATAAGCCACGTTATCCACATCCTGATGGCATTCGGATTGTAACAACAGGGCGTCTTGTTGAAAAGAAAGGCATAGAATATGGGATTCGTGCCGTTGCAAAAGTGGCAAGTTTTCATCATAATATTGAGTATAATATCATAGGTGATGGACATTTGAAAGAACACTTGCAGCAGGTGATTTCGGAACTAAATGTTGCTGATAAAGTCAAGCTGCTTGGCTGGAAAAACCAGAAAGAAATTATTGAAATTCTGGATAAGACTCATCTATTTATTGCCCCAAGTGTAACCGCTGAAGACGGAAATCAAGACGCTCCTGTCAACACGTTAAAAGAAGCGATGGCTATGGGTTTACCAGTTATAGGAACTCTACACGGTGGTATTCCTGAATTGGTAGAAGATGGTATTTCTGGTTTTCTTGTTCCAGAACGTGATGCTGATGCGATCGCCCAAAAGTTACATTATTTTATTGAGCATCCAGAAGTCTGGGAACAAATGGGCAGATCAGGTCGTGTTTATGTAGAAGAACATTACGATATAAACAGACTTAACGATGAGTTAGTAGAAATTTATCAGCAAGTCGTGATGAGTCACGATGAGTTATGCAACCAATTACCAAAAGTATCAGTACCTTCAGAATCGATAAGTTTCTCGTAATGCATAATGCTACTATAAAAGAAATGGGTGCTTTCATTTGCTGCAATTTTCAAGTATACAAAATCGTTTCAGATGAGCAGAGGATTTGGAGATGAATTTACCAGGAATTGCAGAAGCCCAAGTTACGATTGTTGTGGTTCCACGGGAGCGTTTCAGTTACACTCGTGAATCTCTTGAAAGCATCTACGAGTATACAAAGTATCCTTTTAATTTAATTTACGTAGATGGTGGTTCACCCTCTCATATCAGGGATTATCTGGTAGCTCAAGCTACTGAGAAAAATTTTCAACTGATTTGCACTGAGCATTACCTCTCCCCAAATAGAGCCAGAAACTTGGGTTTACAACAAGTTACAAGCAAATATGTTGTTTTCATCGATAACGATGTCGTCGTTACTCCAGGCTGGCTAGAAGCAATGGTGGAGTGTGCCGAGGAAACCGGAGCCGCTGTAGTCAGTCCCCTTATCTGTCAGTACCTTCCACTACATACAGAAGTGCATTGTGCAGGTGGAGAATCTGGGGTGAGAGTGGAAACCAAAGGTGAGACAACAAGACGGCGAATAATTGAGAAAATTTATAAACAAGGTCGCCAGGTAGCGGACGTGCGTCCCCAGTTACAACGCCAGCAAACCGGGCTAGCAGAATTCCACTGCATGATGGTACGCACAAAGATATTTGAGAAAATTGGTTTTTTGGATGAAGCACTGCTGAACACGAAAGAACACGTCGATTTGTGTATGCTGGTAACTGAAGCTGGCAGTTCAATTTATCTTGAACCTCAATCTCTGGTGACTTACGTGCCAGGACCACCACTTGAGTGGACAGATATACAGTACTATATGCTGCGTTGGAGCGATGCCTGGGAACTGGCTAGCCTGAAACGCTTGCGCGACAAGTGGAACCTCACCGAAGACGAGTACTTTCAAAACAAGTACAAGCGTTTAGGATGGCGGCGAGACATGACAATTGTCAGTCCCCTCACTCGTAAAGTTCCCTTTGGTAAAATTGGCGATCGCATAGCAGGAAAAATACTGCGTCACATGGACAAAGCGCTAAACCGCTATCTAACAACCCGCTATGCCAAGAGACATTTGCACAATTTACAAAATCAGCGATCGCCACAATTGGTGAATGTAATCACAGCAACTTCCGAGAGTTGAGATTTATGGCGTTGCATCTATGCATGATCATTGTTCTTCCAATCTCACGCATAGATACAAAGATTTCTAGTGCGCCTTTGTGTCTAGAGCATCGATTCAGTAATCAAAAACCTAACCCCCCAGCCCCCTTCCCTACTAGCGTTGGGGGAGCATTACTCCCCTCCCCTACCAGGGGAGGGGTTGGGGGAGAGGTTCTTCAGGATTAGTGAATTGGTATTCTACCCGTGAGGTGACTATAGCGGTTCGGAAATTGAATGTACTACAACCTTTTTCTTGTGGGGTGGGCTTCTAGCCCGCCGGCAAAATATGCAGTATTTTCCAGGTAAGAAATTTTGAAGAAAGTCCTCAAATCTCAACCGCCTGCTGAAGTTGTTTATACACCAGAAAGTCAGCTGAGGCGTCCTCGTGAATTGTTCCAACAAATGTGGCGAGACTTGCTGGCTTCTCGCGAACTTGCTTGGCGATTAATGGTACGGGATATCAGCGCCCAGTATCGTCAATCATTTTTAGGAGTCGCCTGGGCTTTTTTACCACCAATTGTTATGGCTACTGGATTTACTCTTGCTAATGATGCCAATGTTATTAATATTGGCACAACAGATATCCCTTATCCAGCTTATGTCATGTTCAGTACAGCGCTGTGGCAGACATTTGTAGAAGCGTTGAATGGTCCTGTACAAGCAGTGACAGTGGCAAAACCGATGCTAGCTAGAGTCAACTTTCCCCGAGAAGCACTCATTTTGGCAAAGGTAGGAGAAGTCTTTTTTAACTTTGCCATCAAGCTGATTTTAATAGCGGCATTGTTTATCTGGTTTCATATCCCTGTCACTTGGACAGTGGTATTAGTGCCAGTTGCTTTAATTCACTTAGTTATTCTAGGAACATTTTTCGGTGTTTTATTAGCTCCTTTAGGAATTTTATATCAAGATGTCTCTAGAGGCATAACTTTAGTGACTGGGTTTTGGGTATTCTTGACTCCAGTCGTTTATCCAGTTCCCAGCCAAGGAACCTTTGGGTTTTTAGTCAAGCTTAATCCCGTCACTCCTTTACTAGTAACAACGCGAGAGTTAGCAACAACAGGAGTTGTATCAAACCCTTTAGGATTTTGGGTGGTAAGTGGGCTTTCCTTTGTTGGTTTACTACTAACTTGGATTGTATTTCGTCTTGCTATGCCTTTCGTTGTTGAGAGAGTGAGTTCTTAATCATGACTAATTTGATAGAAAAAGAAGTTGCTGTTACTCCTGAAGATACTGAAGTTGTTATTTCAGTGGACAACGTTTCTAAAAAGTTTTGTAGAGATTTAAAACGCTCTTTATTTTACGGAATTCAGGATATCGCCACCGAATTGGTAGGAGGAAGGAGAAAAAGTGATACTCTCAGAACAAAAGAATTTTGGGCGCTCAAAGATGTTAGTTTTCAACTACGACGAGGAGAAGCGCTAGGCTTAGTTGGTTCAAATGGTGCTGGAAAAAGTACACTGCTGCGCATCATTAGTGGTTTGATTAAGCCGGATACTGGTTCTCTAAAAGTTAGGGGTAGGGTAGCTCCGTTAATTGCTTTGGGTGCAGGGTTTAATCCTATCTTAACAGGAAGAGAAAATATTTATGCGAATATGTCAGTGCTAGGTCTCTCAACTAAAGAAATCGAAGAGAGATTTCAAGATGTGATAGAGTTTGCCGGCATTGCAGATGCGATTGATGCTCCCGTACAAACTTATAGTTCTGGTATGGCTGCACGATTAGGTTTTGCCTGTGCAGTTTACATAGAACCAGATATTTTACTTATTGATGAAGTGCTAGCTGTTGGTGATATTTCTTTTAGAATGAAGTGTTACCAAAGACTAGCAAAGCTGCGGGAAAATGGCACAGCTTTTATCTTAGTTTCTCACAATCCTCATGTCGTCTTAAATGTCTGCGAATCTTCTGTTTATTTACAAAAAGGGAAGTTGATCACTTCTGGAGAGACAGAAGCAGTGATTCGCAAATATGAAGAAGACTTGAGTCTCGGAGGAACAGACGCACCTCTGGGAGTCATGTATTTACCAGAAAAACCAAAGAATGAAAGTTTGGGTGTTGATATTGTTTCCCTTTCCTTTAAAGATGAGAAAGGAGAATTACTTGCAACTCCTCTTTGCGGTGAACCAGCTTATTTATGCATAGAATGCAAAGCACATAAAACAATCGATAATGCAAATATCGGTGTGTTAATTACGGCTTTATCTGGGCAAAATGAGCGGATTTTATACATAACTTCCGGAAGTGATAATGAACTGCTCGAAATACTTCCTGGGGAAGTTGAGATACAAATGCAAATGCCTTACTGTTGCTTACTACCGGGTTTCTACAGCGCCAAAATATACATAAAAGAGGGCATCTGCTCTTTTGATATTGTTGAATCTTTTAGATTTGCAGTCAAGGCAAGTAAGGTGACAAGCCAATCGTTATTTTATCAGCCCCGAAAATGGAAAGTCATGAATAAGTAAGCCTAAGGTAAGAAACTGGTGCAGATATAAAGCATTCACTTCCAGCTTAGCTTATTCCCCACGTCGTTTAGAAGTCAGGAATAAAGATATGCCACCTCTTGTTTCAGTCATTATACCTTGCTTTAATGCAGAGAGATGGATAGCAGAGGCAATTGATAGCTGCTTACAACAAACCTATTCTAATATTGAAATTGTCGTCATTGATGATGGTTCAACTGACAATTCTTGGGAAATTATCAAAACATTTGAAAAAAAAATAATTTGGGAACGTTTGCCACATAAAGGGGGAAATTCCGCCAGAAACAGAGGTTTTGCTCTATCTAGGGGGAAGTATATCCAGTTTTTGGATGCTGATGACTATATATTACCAGAAAAAATCGAAAGGCAAGTGCATTTTCTAGAAGCAACTGGAGCGGATGTAGTTTATGGTGATTGGAGACACAAACATCATTTGCCTGATGGCACAAGTTTTCTAGATAAAGTAGAGATTGCTGGAACACAAATAGATATACTTGAGTCTCTGCTTGCCAATTGGTGGACTGCTGTTGCTTCTTTACTATATAAGAGAACTGTTGTAGAAAAGAGTGGTGGTTGGGATGAAAAGTTGCGTGCTGCACAGGATAGAGATTTCTTTTTATCAGTAGCCCTCAATGGTGCCAAAGTTGTCTATCAACCTGGCTGTTATTCTATCTATAGACGATATGGCAATGTCACAGTCTCTAGTAGCTCTGCCCCTCGCTGGATAGAAAGCCACTGTGCAGTCTTAGAAAAGGCAGAAAAAAAACTGATACAGATGAACCAACTGACGATGAGGTATCGGTATGCCTTAGCTAAATCTTACTTTGAACTGGCTAGAGATTCTTTGTTGATTGACAACTACTCACAATACATACGATTCTTAGAAGAAGCTTTAATTCTGTTTCCAGATTTTAAGCGAAATTCTCATAGACCATTTTATCGTCTTGTCCAAAGTATTTGTGGCTTTCGTCTTACTGAAAGAATTGCTTGTCGTCTAGTGTTGCTCAGAAAATCTTTCAATTCAATAATAGATAACCTTGTTAGCCCGGAAAAAAAATATATATAACACTCTAGGATGTGCGATCGCAATCTTACTATAGGCATAATACAATAGTTCACATTGCAGGTAAGACTGATGAATCGTGGAAAAATAGTTGCAATTATCACAGGTGCGATTTCCATACTTTTGGCAATTGCGTACCTTCTCCTTGTGCAACTGCTGGACTTTCGGGGCGAAATGAAACCCGCCCCTACGAGTCAGTTGTCGCACCAGTCATCAGTAGTTGCGTACAGTTTACCAGAATATGGGCAAGCAGTCGTAGAAAAAATCTACTAATTCAAGCGAAAAGCATAAAAGAGACGCAATTCGTTGTGTCTCTGCTTTTTTATATCGAACTACTCTACTATAGATAAAAAACAATAGAAACTATTGAATCAAACAACTATAGATGCCAAACAATAGTAACTATCGAAATGTATAAGTGTATAAGAATTTCTTAGAGTAAATATCTATTAATTATTTAGTTAGCTTATTCCCTTTTTGCACAGCAACAGGTAATCTATACTATATGTAAAGAACATTAAATAAAAATTAAATTTCCTGATTCAGATATCTGTATTGACTGGAAATAACGGTTTTCACTTGACAACCGCGTTTCATTATGCTGCAAATTTAGAGGAGAGTTCATGGCTCATTTTCTACTTGAAAGCGTTTGGTTAGTACCTTGCTATGCCTTGATTGGTGGGCTTTTAGCTCTGCCTTGGTCTCCAGGAATTATTCGACGCACAGGACCAAGACCAGCGGGTTACATCAACTTGGTTATGACGTTTTTTGCGTTTGTTCATGCTGCTGTTGTATTACCAGCAACCTGGAATCAACCGCCATATGAAATATCTATCCCTTGGGTGAGTACGGCTGGTTTAAATCTTTCTATTGATTTAGAAATCTCCTCATTAAGTGTCGGCGCGATGGTTGTGATTGCTGGCTTGAATTTGCTGGCACAAATTTTTGCTGTCGGCTATATGGAGATGGACTGGGGGTGGGCACGCTTCTATTCACTGTTGGGTTTATTTGAAGCTGGGCTATGCGCCCTTGCATTATGCAACTCTTTGTTTTTCAGTTATATCATTTTGGAAGTCCTAACTTTAGGAACTTACTTATTAGTAGGACTTTGGTTTAGCCAGCCTTTGGTTGTGACGGGTGCTAGAGATGCTTTCTTAACCAAGCGGGTGGGAGATTTATTTCTGCTGATGGGGGTATTGGGTTTATTCCCCCTAGCAGGGACTTGGAACTATACGGAACTCGCGGAGTGGGCGGCTAGTGCCAATGTAAACCCAACTTTGATAACGTTAGTGTGTCTGGCATTAATTGCAGGTCCGATGGGTAAGTGTGCGCAGTTTCCCTTGCACTTGTGGTTGGATGAGGCAATGGAAGGACCTGTTCCGAGTACGATTTTACGGAATTCTGTAGTCGTTGCTAGTGGTGCTTGGGTGCTGATTAAACTGCAACCTGTTTTTAGCTTGTCGCCCATCGCCAGTTCTGTAATGGTGGCTATTGGTGCAGTGACAGCAGTGGGTGGTTCTTTGATTGCGATCGCCCAAATTGACATCAAACGTTGCTTATCCTATTCCGTGAGTACCTACATGGGTTTGGTGTTTATCGCCGTAGGAACGCAACAAAACGAAGCAGCACTCTTGTTAGTACTGACTCATGCTTTAGCCGCAGCACTCTTAGTCATGAGTACAGGTGCCATTATCTGGAACAGCATTACTCAAGATATTACGCTTCTAGGGGGACTTTGGTCACGCCGTCCAGTATCAGGCATAGCTTATGTAGTAGGGATTTTGGCGTTAATTGGTTTTCCACCTTTGGGCGGCTTTTGGGCATTGCTGAAATTAGCTTCAGGGCTGTGGGAAACCCAACCTTGGCTTGTGGGAGTGGTGGTAGCGGTGAACGCTTTGACGGCTTTCAGTTTAACTAGGGAATTCAGCTTAATTTTTGGTGGTAAACCCAAGCAAATGAGCGATCGCTCTCCTGAAGTGAGTTGGCAAATGTCTCTACCAATGATTATTTTGCTTGCTTTTACTCTCCATTTACCCTTGGTGTTGCAAAGCTTATCACTGCTACCAAGCTGGGCAACTCTCAACAAAGATGTTGCACTACTACTGATTTGGTCGAGTGTTTTCGGTTGCAGTATCAGTAGTGTGATTTATCTGGGCAATGTCATTCCCAAACCTATTCGTTTTCCCATCAAACCCTTACAAGACTTGCTAGCATACGACTTCTACACACCAAAACTGTATCGGATGAGCATAGTTTTGGGTGTTGACTTGATTTCAAAACTTGCTGACATGATTGACCGCCTCATATTCGATGGAATTGTTAACTTAGTTGGCTTAATTTCCATATTGAGTGGAGAAGGTTTGAAATACAGCACTTCAGGACAAACGCAGTTTTATGCATTCACTGTGCTGTTGGGAGTAGGAGTTTTAGGAATGCTTGTGAGTTGGCAATATTGGGGAGTTCAGTTTTTAGATTTGATGTTTTAGTTCTCTGTGAGTTAATTGATGCAGGCAAATTGAAAGTTGTCGGTGCTTATTACGATTTAGACCATGGCAAAGTCACTATAGTGAGTTAACAATGTAGTTGTTAACCAGTGACTTAAGACTGACGCAAAACCTATCTCTTTTGCCTTTCTCTGTATTCTCTGCGTCAGTCATCTTACTAACAAATTTTCTTTTAACTTGAATCATACTATGCTCAGTACCTTAATTTGGCTGCCTATTTTAGGTGCCGCTGTTATTAGTTTATTGCCTCGTGCTATTCCTGCAATTAATATTCGTTTGACAGCCTTAACTGTTGCTGGATTAGCTCTTCTTTGGAATATTTTCCTATTCCTGAAATTTGATATTTCCAATTCAGGAATGCAGTTACAGGAATATTTACCTTGGAATGATACCCTGGGTTTGAGCTATCAATTAGGGGCTGATGGGCTTTCCATACTGATGCTCATTTTAAACAGTTTGCTGACTTGGATTGCTATTTACAGCAGCAGTCAACAGACTGAACGTCCCCGGCTTTTCTATTCGCTCATATTATTCGTCAGTGGAGGGGTAGCAGGTGCGATCGCCGCACAGAATTTGTTGCTCTTCTTCTTGTTCTACGAACTAGAATTGATACCCTTCTATCTGCTGATTTCCATTTGGGGTGGACAAAAGCGGGCTTATGCTGCCATGAAATTCCTGATTTATACTGCTGTTTCAGGAGCATTAATTCTGGCAACATTCTTAGGTACAGTGTGGCTTACTGGTTCAACCAGCTTTAATTACGATGCACTCTCCACCGAAACCTTATCAACAGCACTACAAATCATTCTACTTGCAGGGATAGTGCTAGGTTTTGGTATCAAAATTCCTCTAATTCCCTTGCATACTTGGTTACCCGATGCTTACGTTGAAGCTTCAGCCCCCGTTGCTATTCTTCTCGGCGGAGTGCTAGCAAAGCTAGGAACTTATGGCATTTTGCGGTTTGGAATGGCGCTGTTTCCCCAAGCTTGGAGTATTATTGCGCCGACTTTGGCAATTTGGGGGGCAGTCAGTGCGATATACGGGGCGCTTACAGCCATTGCCCAAAAAGACATCAAGCGCATGGTAGCATACAGTTCCATCGGTCATATGGGCTATATATTGCTAGCTGCTGCTGCCAGCACTTCCTTAGCACTCATCGGTGCCATTACACAAATGGTGAGTCACGGCATCATCCTCGCCATCCTCTTCCATCTGGTGGGAGTTGTGGAAGCAAAGGTGGGAACCCGTGACTTGGATAAACTCAATGGCTTAATGAGTCCCATACGCGGACTACCCCTGATCAGCGCCCTACTAGTTTTAGGTGGTATGGCAAGCGCTGGCATTCCAGGCATGGTAGGATTCATTGCTGAGTTTATAGTCTTTCAAGGTAGTTTCTCGGTCTTTCCCATACCAACACTATTGTGTGTAGTTGCAAGTGGCTTAACCGCAGTCTACTTTGTTATCCTCCTTAACCGTACCTGTTTTGGCAAACTTGACAACAACTTGGCTTATTATCCCAAAGTTTTGTGGTCTGAGAAAATACCAGCCCTTGTCTTGGCAGTTCTCATCTTGTTCTTAGGAATACAACCCACTTGGTTAGTGCGTTGGAGTGAACCAACATCTACAGCAATGGTTGCGGCTATTCCTCCTGTTGAGAAAGCCGTAACTACTCAAGTAGCTCTCAATCAAAAAACTTGACTTAAAAACCCTTCTTTTTCAGAACTAACCACTAACAACCAAAAACTCATAATCTGAAAAGATAAGATCCCCGACTTCTTAAAGAAGTCGGGGATCTGAAAAAGACCAATTTATGCGCTTACAAAGCAGGCTGCGCCAACACAAACGAAATAGGATTGCTATAGCTAAATTTGAGGAAATCCAAATGGTACAAACTCCAGAGAAATCTGCAACTAAATTACCTCCTTCAACCCATGAATTTGCAGAAGTCATTCATCGGTTAGAAGCAGGCGGCGCAATGTTGCCCGATACGCCAGAAAACTTAATGCAAATCATCGGTCTTTACAAAGCTTATGCAGTGCCGATGGACTTTTACTGGCGCGACTTATTATATATTGCCGAACGCGTATTTATAAATCCATTTCCCTTCTTCAAATACTTCTTGCCTAAAGAGTATTTAGAACTGCACAATCATTATGCAGGCGATGATGCTGAGTTGAGAGTTTGGCGCGGTGAAGCGACTGCCCATCCAGAACTATTGGCATTTATGGAAAAGGGTGAAACCTTCAAAATGCCGAAGTTATTGCATCACTTATTCCACGATCGCATCAACATGGAATTTGCTGAAGCTTGTATGCGGGCAATGCTTTGGCACAGAGGTATGGGTGGACAATTTGACCCTTATCTGGACACCGAAGAATATAAAGCCAACGCTGACAGGGCAATCAAAGCTTACTTCCAAGGCAACCCATTCATGTTGGCACTCTACAAACTGTTCCCAGATATGTTTATAGAACAGTGCCGCCAGATGTCTTACTATGCTAATTTGGGCTTGTTCTGGGAAATCATGGCTCCCGTGTTCTTTGAAATGTCAGACTTGTATGACGAAGGGAAAATTACCAGTGTCCCAGACGCCATGAATTTCTTGGTGAATGGAATTCTTGCAGTTGCAAATCGTCCCATTTACCATAATGTTTATATCCGTGGCGAATGCTACGAAATCGTTCCCAAATCTAAAGGTTTTGTCTGGCTTCACGAAGCTGCATTACCCTACGTGGAAGCTGTTTTCTACCGTACCGCTCCCTTCCGTGGTACAAAATCTTATAATGCTCAAGCACGGCAAATACCTACAGACCAAAAAGACTTCCACTACGGAATTCTTTATGCAGACGTCTTTCCAGTAGGTACCGCAGGCATTCCACCAACACTGCTCATGCAAGATATGTTGCACTTTTTACCACCATATCTTGTGGAGTACTACAAGCAACATTGCCGAGGAGAAGAAGATATGTTGATTCAGTTGGGAATTAGTTTCCAACGATCAATGTACTGTGTGACTTCTGCGGTAATTCAAGCATTACGAACAGCACTTTTACATCCTTTAGATGACCCAGATCCTGAGCATTTACAAGCAAATCGGGAGTTTTTTGAGACTCAGTTAAACCGTTTCACACGTCCCGAATATGGTATTCGTAATGCTGCTCGTTTGCGGGATATTCAAAGCCAGGATTATAGATAAGTCAAAACACATTTAAATTGCAAACTTTCAAAGTGAGTGTCGTCATGAATTAGACTCGCCCAAAAATTTGAAAAGCAGTGAGTGTCTGGCTTGGAGGTAAACTTCCTCCAAGCCATCGCTTTTTCATCTTCAAATGTACTACCTGTGAATCAAAGTGAATAGAGAGTAACCACTGACACCCAAGATGAAAACAACGGCGGCAGAAAAAACTACGATATCTCTCACAATAAACAAAATCCAATCTTTTCTTAATTCCTGTTTAGACTTTAGTTCCCGCAGCTTCCGTTCAAGGGCTGCATCTTCTTGAGACTGCAAATTTAGTGATGATAAAATCAGCGGATTTTTACCTTGTTTAGCAATTAAATTGGATAAATCTTTTAAATCTGTCATGCAGCTAAATGCCAACAATTTCAGTTTCTAAAGTTTTATTTTCGTCAGTAATCCATAAATGCTTCCCGTTCTGCTTTGCTTCCACTGCTACCTGCATCAAAACTATACCTTTCAGCAAAACCCCAGCCATGTCTCCATCAAGCTGTTGAGCCACATTCTTCAAAGTCTCATACAGTTCTGGTGACAAATCCAAACTGATTTGTACACGCTGATTTTTATCTTTTATAGTCATTTGTGTTGCCTCAGAATGCGATTACCTCTATTTTGCATAAAAATATGAGGCGATCGCTCTACTCCTTCCTCAACTCATTTGCTTCATACATATGAACGAAATTTCTATGGCAAAGTCCAGTTTTCTAATTGTAGTCCGGTAATGCGATCGTAATGACGAGTATTGTTTGTAATTAAAATGTAATTTCCTGTTACTGCAACACTAGCAATAAGTAAATCAAAATCAGCAATTGGTTGTCCTAGTCTACGAAGTTCCGCCTTTAATTCTCCAAAGCGTCTGAGGGCGTTATCATTTAAAGGGATAACAGGTAAGTTTTGAATAAATTGTTCTGCACGAGCTAAATTTTCTGTCACTCGATTGGAATTGTATACACTATAGTATAGTTCAGCGACGGTGATGATACAAATAGAAATTTGATTCCATCCTACTTGCCTAACCTTCTCCCTAACAGAGTAACGGTCTTTAAGCCAATAAATACACGTATCTGTATCAAGTAAATAAGTCACAAAATATATTCAGAGTTGGAATTAGTACAACTGTCATATATATCTTGGATAATTTCCTCGGTTGTGCGATCGTCTTCCCAAGCACCAAACTTTTCTATAAATGTTTCAAGCGGATGAGCTTTTGGTTCAGCTTCCAATGGCGTAATTATTTCACTTACAATAACTTCATCTGCTTCGGTAATTCCTAATTTTTTAGTCTGCTCTTTAGCTGTTATCATAATTTGCATAAGCGTTATTGCCTGACGCACAACATCGCTTTTGCTTCCACCAATCTTTTGAGCAAGTTCTTCCAATATCTGGTTAAGTTCAGGAGACAAATCTAGGTTTAAGCGAACCATTCCTTGAGTGTCTGTCATGGCTCCATCCTTGTGTAAAATCTTTAGTACATCATAGCTTGCAGACGGTCAAGATAAGCAGACATGACAGAGGCGGCTACAATAAATTTAAATTCAATCTGTTTGGTTTATTGAAACAGGGGACAATATTCCTAAGTTTGTGACTGCTTATCCACTGAAAAGATCAGAAAAATGATTGCAGAACTTGATAGAGTTATTCTAATAACTGATATTTCAGAGTACAGTTTAGAACAAGGTGATATAGGTACAGTTGTTTTGGTACATCAGGATGGCAAAGGATATGAGGTAGAATTTGTCACCTTGGATGGGAAAACTGTGGCAATTGTTTCACTGTTTCCTGCACAAGTACGTTCCATTGGTAGCAGAGAAATTGCTCATGCGCGAGTGATAAATTGATAGTATTTCCTATAATAAGTCTAAGGCTTTTCTCTAGTTTTATCTATTTTCTAAAAATTCATCTACCGTAATTCCTGCTTGTCGAATCAAACTTCTCAGTAACCCTGGTGCTAATTCCCGATGATTGGGAACTGATAAAGTTGGTTTTGAGTCGTGCCAAAGAATCATGTGACTTCCAGTTTGATGATCCAAGACGTAACCAAACTTTTCAAAAATCTTAACAGCTTCTTTACCGGAGATATTTGATAAACGTCCCATTTATACTACAACTTCCCCGATAAAGGTTTGCGATTCCTTAGGAACGTAAGGATTGCCATGTTTAGCTTGGACGTGAAGATAACCTTTAATAGCATCTTTGATATTTTCAATCGCCTCATCCAGAGTTTTACCTTGGCTGACACAACCTGGAAGTTCGGGAACCTCAGCCACGTAACCTTGATATTCAGGATCAAATGTAAAAATTACTTTGAATTTCATAATAAATTAATGTTGTATAATTTGAGTGAAGATGACTGAGTTATTGTTAAGTATATCAAATATAGAATATATCGCACTTCCCAACCCATTTCTATAAATGCCTAACGACTAAAACGCTTCATAGTCTAATTCAGCCACTTTTGCTTTAAGATAATACTCAGCCCACTTATAACGCTGTGAATCTTTTTTTAACAAGTATTCAGCTACAGTTCTTCTCTCATTTTGACCAGCTTTTTCTATCGCACTTCTGACAAAAGAGTCTTGAGTATTAACTTTAGCTCCCAATTGTTGTGCTATTGCAAAATATTCATCTCCCTTTTTCGGATTACCAGCTTGATATTCAATTGCTCCTAACAAGTTGTATGGGTGATAACTATTTTGACTGTACTTAAGGGCTTCCAATGCACACTTTTCTGCTGCATTCAATTCATTGATATCTCTAAATGCTCCTCCTCGTGTTGTTAATAAGGCGGCAATTAGTTTAGTATCTGTTGTGTTGCACTTTTCAGTTAATTTTAGTGCATAGTGAGGTTTAGATGCGTCTCTCCAATACTTACTGGCTTTTATTAAATCCCACAAATTCCCTGAGTTATTAAACTCTTTTTCATAAAAAATTGCTATACAACTAAATATGTGCTTTTCCTCTAGCCATTTAATATCTACTTCTGTAAGTGGTTCACCGGAATCAATCTTAAGAAGTATTATGTACAACCGACTAGATGGTGATGAATCAGGGTGCTTTTCTGCTAAATATTTTGATTTTAAAGCTGCAAATTCCCTTCTAGCTTCCGCTTCTAGTAGCCTTTGCCGTCGTTGTTCTTCTATTTGCTGTTCTGCCTCTATTCTAAGTCTTTCGGCTTCCGCTTTCTGCTGCGCTTCTATTTCCTGTCTACGTCTTTTTTCTTCGGCTTTCCGTCTTTCTACCTCAGCCAGGTTATCTCTTATTATTTCTATACCATCTAAATTATTGGGAAGTGTTATGTCTGAAAAATAACTTTTATTGGATAGCGCTACCCACTGAAATCTTCTAGCTTCTTTCTTAAACTGAATAACTAGACCTTTATCAACTTCTAAAATTACACCCTTTCCATATCTAATGTGCGTAACTTGTTGTCCAATAGCTTTTTTCCATTTATCGATGCTGTTACCAGCGTACGTGACAAAAAGCAGCGTATTGCTGATTGCTGATCCTTCCCTCATAAACTTACATAATTATTATTTTAGATTTATGCTAATGCTTGTATATTTTCCACTTTTTTTGTTAAGACAAGTCTTGAGTTAAGAGTCCAACAAAGAGTTACTTGTGTATCTACAAATTTAACAGTAGAAAAGAAACACTAAAAACCGCAAATACACGCATAAAACGCCAATCTATCTGCGTCCATCTGCGTACATCTGCGGTTCCAAATTCAGACTTTTCTATTTACAAAACCCCAACCTTAATGCAGCAACTCCATCCCCCGCTTCGCCAACGCCTGTGCTGTCAAACCATTAAACGCCATCAACTCGCCAGCACTCGCTGTCGTTTCCCCACGCTTCCACGCGAAGGTATCCCGCTTTGCCGTACTCCGCAGCATGATAGGTTCTAGCATCGCCGCAGCGCCACCAGTTACACCAATGAGTGCATCGCCAGCAAACAATTCGGCAAATTTCTCATCATCCAAGAAACCACCATCGGGTTCAGAACAAGTATCCCAAGCGGTATCATGAGGACGATACAAACGCCGGGGGTTGATAACAGAAACAATCTTGACGGCAATACCTTCAGTTTCTAGAAAAGCAGCAGCTTCAAATACTGGCATTAACGTCATATCGCCAATTACGGCAAATACAACTTTCTTACTTCCCCCTTGATTAGACTCGACATCTTGCAACACAACTGCGCCATCGCGTAACCCTTCACGGGTTTGTTCAAATGTTGTTCTAATTGGCAATGGCGACTTACTCGCAGTAATCACAATTCCCTTATTCTTTGTTGTCAATGCCCAGTCATAACAGACTTGAATACTGTTAGCATCGGGGGGGAATAATGGGAATACATTTCCATTCCGCATCAAGGAAGCAAAATAAGCTTCAATTTCCGGACGTTGATGAGTCCAACCGTTGCGCCCTTGCTCTAAAGCGCCAGCAGTAAATAAAGTCATAGTCGAGGGAGTTTGACGCCGCAATTCTGCCATTGCTTGCGTGACTGTTTGCCAAATTGGTAAACCGTTGATGGCAAAAGATTCGTAGGAACACCACAAAGTCCTAGCACCCATCAACGATAAACCAGCAGCTAATCCAGCACAAGCATCTTCACTCAATGGTTCGTAAACTTGTCCGCCTGGTGCTTGGTTGTATAAGTCGTCTGTGGTGGGGTGGATAATCTTGAGTGCTTGGTTGATATTAGCAATTCCTGATGCTTCGTTACCATCGGCGTTAGTAACCAGGAAATTCTTATCTTTCTGTCCAACTATTCCCACTAATCTTCCCATAGATGTTGTGGAAACTTTTGGATCTCCTCCTACTGCATATTCTTCTAAAGGCAATTCGCCTAATTCTGGCAATGGTAATTCAAATTCTGTCACAACTGTCTTCGCTGCGGGACCTCCGCCTGCGCGTTCAGCATTTGTCCGTACCAGTTGCCAAGCTTCTGGAGGTAAGGCACGTTCTTTCAACGCACTTATAATATGGGGAGCATCGAGCGTATCTTTAGGATAGAGGTTGTGCGATTTTGCACCTCTTGCGTGGACTCCTGCACCTTTGAGTTGTTTTATGATGAAGACGGTAAGCTTGCCGCCAAGTGCAGATTTAGCCGCTTTATCCACACCAGTTAGTACGGCTTTGGTGAAAGCTAGCCGCTGCTCAAATGAAAAGACAGTACTATCAACATAATCGCCTGGCTGGTTTTGGTCGTCAAAGTCTTTGGCATCGACTAACACGACTTCTTCAAAACCGTTACCTTGCCAGTATGCCTTCATCTGTTCATTCGTTTTGAGAGACACCATGCTATGGTGTTCCTGGCTGTAACCGTTCCACACCAACACTGGCAAGAAGTTGGTCGTCTGTGGAAACGCGGTGTGGAAGTGTGCGATCGCACTTATGATATACGGTTCACCCAGTCCACCGTCGCCAACGGTGAAGGGGAATAACTTATCTTTGTGCAGCTTTGCAGCTGCCATTGCAAAGTGTTGCCCTTGTCCCAATGGACCTGCGGGTGCAAGAATACCAGGAATGTAGCCGGAAAGGTGTCCCAAGAGTCCGTGCTTTTCCCGGAAGCGATCGCGCAATTGTTGCACTGTGTAAATTCCCATGTCCTCTAGCGAACGATCCAAGAACATGGCACTATAAAATCCAGGGGCGTGGTGTCCCACTTCCGTGATAATGTTCTTGTAACCGAGCATGACAAGCGCGGCGTAAGCTTCCGCTTGAGAGGCAAAACCACCTGGGTGTCCAGAGGCTTTAGAGCCGGTGATTTGCAATGTCAGGTAGCGCAAAGCGTCGGCAGCAAGTAAAGTTTGGAAGACGGCTGCTGGATCTGTGGGATTGGCACTCCCGCCCGACTCTATGGCAGGTGTTCCACCATAAGTTTCAAAACCTGGAATTGCTTCACCAAAGTATTGAATTCCTTCGCAAAAGTCGGGAGATGCTGCAGTTGCCTTTGGGGTGATTGCTGTCATGCTAAATACCTTATTTTAACTATTGAGGAGACACTATAGATGCTCGATCAATTTAACAAAAATTTTACAACTTTCAGGTTATTACAGTTTATTACTGTTTAGTAATGCAAAGATAATTAGCTGAAATACCGAAAATTATCTGTTTTTTAATGTAATATTTGATACTAAAAAACCAGTTTAAGCCAGAACGCTTTATGAAAAGGCAATTCTCGCCATATGAATATTTGTCTTTTGGGGTGCATGTTAAAGGGCAAAGGTTTTTCCCTTTTCCCCTTACCCTTTACCCTTCTTAATTTAGTTATGTTTATTTACGGCGACCTACTTATATTCCAAGGGGAGGTTTTTTATTCTGCGTTAATTCTTTTTTAAACCAACTTTAATTACGAAAAATAAAATTTATAAAATACTCAGTATTTTTTGAACTAAAAGCTTACAATAAGATGGTAACAAAATATTGCTTTTCAGAAAAGTCAAGACAAAATCAGTAGTTAAAATATCAAATAAAATAAAATTAATTATTTAAAGTTAGTTGCATTCGCACGCAAGAAAATAAAATCTGCACTCCAGAGCTTATGAAACTACCAAATGGTCCGCAAACCCCAGGGCTGGTACAGATGCTTCAGTGGATTGTTAGCCCGATGTCGTTTATGGAAACCTGTGCCAAACGCTATGGGGATATCTTCACATTGCAGTTAAATAGTCCTGTGGTTTTCGTTAGTAACCCCCAAGCGTTGCAGCAGATTTTGAGTAGCGACACCAAGGAATTTGAGGCTCCCAATGATTGGAATACTCCGTTTGAACCAATGCTGGGGAAGCATTCTGTAATCACTCTCACTGGTGAGGCACATCGGCGTCAACGGCAGTTGTTATTGCCTCCCTTTCACGGTGACAGAATGCGAACCTATGGACAAGTCATTGGCGATATCACAGAGCAAATCATCAGCCAATGGCAGGTAGACAAACCCTTCGATGTTCGGTCTGCGATGCAAGGCATCACCCTGCGGGCCATCATGCAAGCGGTGTTTGGGCTATATGAGGGTTCACGCGCCCAAGAACTCGAGAAAGTTTTGGTTGCGATGCTGGAAAATCGGTCTCCTTTGCAGGTGCTTATACTTTATTTTCCGGCTCTACAACAAGATTTAGGTCCCTTGACTTCTTGGGGAACCTTTCTGCGCCATCGGGAGCAAGTTAACCAACTTTTGTACGCCCAAATTCAGGAATATCGAGAGCATCCAGATCCATCTCGCACAGACATTCTCAGCTTGCTGATGACAGCTACGGATGAAGCAGGAGAATCAATGACGGATGTGGAATTACGTGATGAGTTGATGACTCTGTTGGTCGCAGGTCACGAAACCACCGCAACAGCCTTAGCTTGGGCATTATACTGGATTCACAAACTGCCAGAAGTGCGCCAAAAGCTGCTAGAGGAACTCGATACTTTGGGCGATAACCCAGACCCGAGCGCCATTTTTAAATTACCTTATTTAAATGCTGTTTGTTGCGAAACTTTGCGGATTTACCCAGTTGGGATGCTGACCTTTCCACGAGTGGTAAGAACACCTGTATCGCTATCTGGTTTTGAACTTGAACCAGGTACAGTCTTGCTTGGCTCAATCTATCTCGCTCATCAGCGTGAAGATTTATACCCCGAACCCAAGCAGTTTAAGCCAGAACGCTTTTTAGAACGGCAATTTTCACCTTATGAATTTTTACCCTTTGGCGGTGGTGCAAGACGCTGCATTGGTATGGCGTTTGCCCAATTTGAAATGAAAGTGGTACTTGCGAAAATTCTTTCGCAGTTGGAATTGGAGCTGATTGATAATGGGGATGTGCGACCAAAACGCCGTGGTTTGGTGACAGGTCCTGATCGCTCTATTCAACTGGTTGTTAAAAATCAGCGTTCAGTAGAATCTCAAATATTGGCATCTATCCCTGGTTGAGTTTTTAATAAATAAGATTTTGGTATAGTTTTCAACGCGTGTAATTTAATGTAGGGTGGGCAATGCTCACCCTATAGAATTTTGAGTAAAAAATTTAACGAACCGCCTACGGCAAAATTGGTGTCGCAGGCTAGACGCAAAGGACGCCAAGTAGAAGAAACTTTTATTTTTTATCATGCTGCCGTTAATACAAACACTGCAATTGATTGTTAATCCAACAAGGTTTTTAGAGGAGTGCGCTGCTAAGTACGGTGACTTGTTCACGGTGCGGGTTTTAGGGTTAAATTCGCCGCCTGTGGTGTTTTTTAGCAGTCCGGAAGCGATCGCTGAGTGTTTTGCGGTGCCAGCGAAAGAGTTGGATTTTAAAAAGGCAACTCATGTTTTTGAGCCTTTGTTTGGCTCAAATTCGATTGTATTGCAAGAAGGGCGATCGCACAATCGCCAACGGCAGTTATTGATGCCACCTTTTCATGGCGATCGCATGAAAGATTACGGTCAAGCCATTTGCCAAATCACTGAAGAAGTCACGCGAACTTGGACAGAAGGTACGACTATTTCTATGCAGCAAGTCATGCCAGATATCACTTTGCAAATTATTTTGCAAGTGGTGTTTGGTATGAGTCCCGGTGCGCGTTACCAAAAAGTAAAAGAACTGCTGAGTTCTTTGTTAGAAGATGTCACGAAACCTGGGTACTCTACCTTGTTTTTCTTTCCGCCGTTGCAAAAAGATTTAGGTGCATGGAGTCCTTGGGGAAACTACCTTAAAAGGCGAGAGGAAATCGATAAACTGATTTATGCCGAGATTGACGAACGGCGTTTGTCCAATGATGCTTCGCGTACAGATATTCTAAGTTTGCTAATGTCAGCGCGTGACGAAAACCAAGAGCAGATGACAGATAAAGAGTTACGCGACCAATTAGTTTCTCTGTTGCTTTTGGGATATGAAACAACAGCAGCAGTCTTGGCGTGGGTGTTTTATTTAATTCACTCCCACCCTCAGGTAAAAGATAAGCTAATGCAGGAATTGAATACTTTGGGAGATACACCCAATCCTGAAACTATTACTCAATTACCATATCTAGGCGCTGTCTGTCAGGAAACACTGCGAATTCACCCCATTGCTCTAATTTGTACGCCGCGAATGGTAAAAGATACAGTAGAAATTGTCGGTCAGAAATTTACATCTCGGACAGTTTTAGTTCCCTGCATCCATTTAGCTCATCGACGTGCAGAAACTTACCCTGAACCAGAGAAGTTTAAACCAGAAAGATTTCTCAACCAAAAATTTTCACCTTATGAATATTTGCCTTTTGGGGGAGGTTATCGTGGTTGTATCGGTGCAGCATTTTCTATGTATGAACTGAAATTAGTAGTAGCAAGTATTTTATTACATTTTCAACTAGAGCTTGTTGATAAGCGTCCAGTGCGTCCAGTACGTCGTGGCATTACGATTGTTCCCTCTGGGGGTGTGCGGATGGTTGTTACTAAAGAGATGAAGAAGGCGAATAATTTTGTGTATTTGTAGCTATTGTTCAAGATATAAAGATTAAGGAACCACAGATGCACACAGATTAACACAGATAGTATTCTCCTCTTCTTCCTCTATGTTCTTTGTTGCCTCGTGTGGTTCGTTTATTATTTAATCACAGGATTTTTGATATCTTCCTTCTTTTATATCTTGATGTAGATACTCTCCTCAGTTTTCAGCGTCAAAATTAAGCAGTAAAAGGACACGAGGAGATAATTAACTTATGCCAGAAGAGCAACGGCTAGAGGAGCACATGCTTTCGCAGGAAGCCGAAAGGCAGATATCTAAACAGCTAGATGGAGCAGAAAAAATAGACGTAGATGTACAAACCGACCTACTGAAAATGTTTCAGGGACAAGCGGATGGGGTTTCCGTTGCAGGTCAGGGACTGGTGATGCGAGGTATCCGCGTGCAGGACATAAAACTGCAAACAGATAACGTTGCCATTAATCCATTAAGTGTTCTTTTTGGTCAAATAGAACTGAATCAGCCAGTAAATACCAGTGCTCGTGTTGTACTTACAGAAGCAGATATTAACCATGCCTTGACCTCAGAGTTTGTTCGTAGCAAGATGCCAAACTTTGAGTTGAATGTAGATGGTGAAATTGTCGGTTTACAGCCACAAGAGATACAAATTCACCTAATAGATGGTGGCAAGATGGCATTTACGGGAAAGGTTTTGTTAACAGAGAAAGGCAAGGCTCGTACAGTAGGTTTTACTGCACAGGTTTGTCCACGGACTGAACACAAACCCATAATGCTAGAAAGCTTTAACTGTACTCAGGGAGAAGGCATTTCACTAGAAGTCGTTGTTGCCTTAACGCAAAAGGTAAAAGAACTTGTGAATTTACCATATTTGCAGTTTGATGATGTAGTATTTCGTGTCAAAAATATGGAAGTGCAAAAGAGCAGTATGACACTTTTGGTAGACGCTCGTGTCACACAAATACCTGCTACTGAGGGGAATTTTTAGTTGCTAGTTGTTAAAAAGTCGCACTTACCACTAACCAGTCCATTAGCAAATATCTGTTACGAAAAGTAACATCATCAAAAATCCTACCTAAAGGTTAATTTTTATGACTGCCGAATGATGTACATCTGTCAACATCTTTCTAAGATTGGGAGTATATCTACTTCCCGAAACTTGAACTATGCAAACGTATGATGTTGTAATTATTGGAGCAGGACACAATGGGCTAGTTTGTGCTGCTTATTTGCTGAAAGCTGGCTATAGCGTCTTACTCCTAGAAAAGCGTTCTGTTCCTGGTGGTGCAGCTACAACAGAGGAATGTTTGCCAAAAGAAGCTCCTGGATTTAAGTTTAACTTGTGTGCCATTGACCACGAGTTTATTCACTTAGGACCAGTCGTACAAGAATTAGAACTCGAAAAGTACGGCTTAGAATATTTGGAGTGCGATCCAGTTGTTTTCTGTCCTCACCCTGACGGGAAGTATTTCTTAGCTCATAAGTCGTTGGAAAAAACTTGTGCAGAAATTGCCCGTTACAGCGATCGCGATGCCAAAAAATATGCTGAATATACAGACTACTGGCAGCGGGCAATTGGTGCAATGATTCCCATGTTTAACGCACCACCAAAGTCAGTTTTAGATATTCTTGGCAACTACGACATCGCAAAGCTGAAAGATTTATTTTCAGTCATTGGTTCTCCTAACAAGACGCTGGACTTTATTCGCAACATGTTGACCAGCGCTGAGGATATTCTTAACGAGTGGTTTGATTCAGAATTTCTGAAAGCGCCTTTGGCAAGACTTGCAGCCGAACTCGGTGCGCCTCCCTCGCAAAAAACCATTGCCATTGGTGCAATTATGATGGCGATGCGTCATGACCCAGGGATGGCAAGACCGCGTGGCGGTACTGGTGCATTGGTGCAAGCCTTGGTAAACTTGGTGACAAGTAAAGGCGGCGTTATCCTGACGGATCAGCATGTTGAGAAAGTTTTGATTGATAATGGTCGTGCCGTTGGTGTGCGGGTAGCAAATGGTACGGAATATCGCGCAAAAGATGGGGTGATCTCAAACATTGATGCCAAACGGGTATTTTTGCAATTGATGGATGATGGCGATGTGGATGCAGCCGATCCAAATTTGCGAGAAAGATTAGAACGCCGCATCGTCAATAACAACGAAACCATTCTCAAGATTGACTTGGCTTTAAACGAACCGCCGCGCTTTGAACATCACGAACACAAGGATGAATATCTGATTGGGTCTGTTTTGATTGCAGATTCTATTGCTCATGTAGAACAGGCACATAGTAAATGTACCTTAGGAGAGATACCAGATTCTGACCCCTCGATGTATGTGGTTGTGCCGACAATGTTAGATCCATCAATGGCACCACCAGACAAGCATACCGTGTGGATTGAGTTTTTCGCCCCGTATCAAATTGCAGGTGCAGAAGGCACGGGTTTGAAGGGTACAGGTTGGACGGATGAACTGAAAAATAAAGTTGCAGACAGGGTGGTTGATAAATTAGCAGACTACGCGCCAAATGTGAAAAACGCACTTATCGCCCGTCGCGTGGAAAGTCCGGCGGAACTGGGAGAAAGATTGGGCGCGTACAAAGGAAATTATTACCATATTGATATGACCTTGGATCAGATGGTGTTTTTCCGTCCCCTACCAGAGATAGCGAACTACAAAACACCAATTGAGAATTTGTTCCTCACAGGTGCTGGAACTCATCCAGGCGGTTCCATTTCCGGAATGCCGGGACGTAACTGTGCGCGAGTCTTTTTGCAGAATAAACACCCCATAGCACAGACACTTAAGGATGCACGGGATTCGATTAAGTCAACAGTTGAGTCGGTATTTAAGATTAATTAGGCATTAGGATTGAAGATCACTGACTGAACAAAAAATTCAATAACAGGAACCTCACCCCCCTACCCCCTCTCCGCTAAGCAGAGAGGGGGTTGTATTTTCTCCTCCTGACTTGTAGGGAGAAGCCAAAATCCAATACTTTTCGGATAATACTTGATCCTCCCTAGTCCTCCTTAAATCAGTTATCAGTTATCAGTTATCAGTTATCAGTTATCAGGCGGGCTAGTGGGGGATGCGCTCACCGCCACCAACGCGTTCCACGCTCTTGGTGTGGTGTTTCCCCCAAGAATTTAACTGATAACTGTTTACTGTTCACTGTTCACTGTTAAAAAGGAGGGAACTATCTGCCCCCAATTTATCGGGGGTTGGGGGATCTCATACAGGGAAACATCACTAACCGAACCGTATTGGGTCAAAATCGTACTGCACCTAAATGCAAAATGCAAATCGCTATAATGCTTTCACCATAATTTTAAGTATTCCGATAAAGTTATTGGGGTTTTATTTATAATAATTCCGATAAAGTTATGGGGATTTAATTCCTAACAATTCCGATGAATTTATGAGTATTTAAGTTGTCAATTTTTCAAGATATTTAATCCGTAATTTCTCAATTTAAAGTTGGAGATTATTTTATTAATATAAAATGGAGATGCGCCCGTGCTTGAAGACATTGGGCAGATGCATTTCTATTTTTAATCAACCATAATTTAGAGGGAAGTAGGTTTTATGGGTAAAGAAAATCCTTCTACAACTATTGCTATTATTGGTGGTGGCTTCAGCGGTTCAATGGTCGCTGCTCATTTGTTACAAGCAGCAACTTTTCCTCTCAATATCAAGTTAATTGAGCGCAATTCTTTATTAGGACGAGGAGTAGCCTACGGCACTTATTCTCCTTATCATCTTCTCAATGTTCCTGCTGAGCAAATCAGTGCTTTTCCCAATGACCCTGATCACTTCCTGCGTTGGGTTCAAAGACAAAATGAAACTATCGGAGATTTTGTCACCTCTGAAGTCACGGCAAACTCTTTCGTTCCTCGTAAGATTTATGGTGCTTATGTTCAGGCTATCTTGGATGAAGCAGAAACCACTGCACCCGATTATGTGCATCTAGAACGAATTACTGATGAAGCTGTTGGCATTGAGCCGGAAAATGTAGGTGCAACTGTGTCCTTAAGCAACGGTCAAACTATACAGGCAGACCGAATTGTTCTAGCTTTAGGTAATTTTTCGCCAGCAGATCCACCAATTCAAGACCGCTCTTTCTACAAAAGCAGCCGCTATAAAGGCAATGCATATTCTGCTCAAGCATTGACAGACCTCGACTCTGACGACTCAGTTTTGCTAATTGGTTCAGGACTGACGATGGTAGATTTAACTATCACCCTATTCCGACAAGGTCATAAAGGCAAGATTTACACTGTCTCGCGACATGGATTATTACCTCTTGCTCACAAGACAATTCCTTCCATAGCTCCCTTTGTTGCTATCGACCAAGCTCCCAAAACGGCTCAAGCGTTGATGTACCTCGTCCGCCAAGAAGTAGAATCGGCAGCTGCTTGTGGTCTAGACTGGCGGGCTGTGATTAACTGTCTACGCCCAGTCACTCAAAGCTTGTGGCAGACTCTTCCTCTAGGCGAAAAACAGCGCTTCTTACGTCACGTTCGAGCTTACTGGGATATCCATCGTCATCGAATTGCACCAGAGATAGCAGAGGTCGTAAACAAGCTACTTTCTTGCGGTCAACTCGTCATACACGCAGGTCGTATCCAGGCTTACCGTGAGGATGATCGTGGTGTCGATGTCACCGTTCGCAAGCGCCACACCACAGAAGACCTTGTATTACGGGTGAACCGCGTCATTAACTGTACTGGTCCTGCCTCCAACTATGAAAAGTTGGCACATCCGTTAGTCAACAGCTTGCAGTCTAAGGGTTTGGTTTGCTGTAATGTCTTAAAAATGGGACTTAAGACGGCTGCGAATGGAGCGCTTTTAGACGCAACTGGCGTAGCTTCAAAGTTTTTATACACACTCGGTCCCACACGTCAAGGCGACCTTTTGGAGACGATCGCAGTCCCGGAGATTCGAGAGCAAGCAATGCTGTTGGCACAGGAGTTATTGTCTCGACCCAATGCACCAGACAGTTCGCTCTTGAGAACAGTTGTCAATCAATCGAATAACAAGCTTGTCAGGTAACCCGATGTTTAGGGCAAGTTTGGCTTTGAAAGTCTTTTGCACTGTCTACCTTAAAAAGTTAAGGATAAAGAGTCGTATGCTATTTCGCCAGTTATTTGATAAGGAATCAAGTACCTATACTTACCTCATTGCCGATATCAAAACGAAGACTGCTGTCCTTGTTGATCCGGTTTTAGAACAATTTGAGCGGGATTGTCAGATTCTTCAACAATTAGAACTTACTTTACGTTATTGTCTAGAAACTCACGTCCATGCTGACCACGTTACCAGTACAGGTAAGCTGCGAGATGCAACTGGGTGTGAGACAGTCGTTCCTTTTGGGGCAGAAGTACCTTGTGCAGACCGCTACATTGCAGATGGAGAAATCTTGCAGTTGGGGTCAGTTGTGATTCAGGCAATCGCCACTCCTGGTCATACGAATGCTCACTTAGCCTATCTCGTCAACTCCGAGCGAGTCCTGACGGGTGATGCGTTGTTTATCCGAGGCTGTGGCAGGACTGATTTTCAAAGCGGGGATGCTGGTACTTTATACGACTCAGTGACGCAGCGGCTATTTACTCTACCCCATGAAACTTTGGTTTATCCAGGTCATGACTATCAAGGTTATACTGTTTCAACAATTGGCGAAGAAAAACGTTGCAACCCGAGATTTGCTAAACATGAGCGTAATAGCTTTATTGAATTGATGGGGAATCTCAACTTAGCTTTTCCTAAAAAGATGGTGGAAGCGGTTCCTGCTAATCAAAATTGCGGTCGTGTCTTGTCTACTTTCAACAAACAGATTCCGTAACAGCAGATTGAGCAACTAAATCAAAGCCCAGTCTTTGGGCTTTTTTCTTGAGGTTTTTGACAATCTATTCGCAATACTACTGATCATAACCATAAATACTTAGAGCTGTAGGCATAAAAAAAAGAAAAATGAATGTGAGTATGTGCAGGCAGACATGATGTGCTTCGGCGCATCCGTGTGTTAAATTCTTTACTATTAAACTAAATTAGTGATGACTAGGTATTAATGATTACAATATTAATTGATTCTAATATAGTAGATGAGTTTCTTAAGCATCCTCAAATTAAAAATAAAACTTTAGATTGTAAGAACAGAGGATTGTTGAGGATTATACATACTTCCATACAAAGATATGAAAACGAAGCTGCACCACAACTCTTAAGAGTAGCCCTGAGAGAAGTAAGAGAAAGTGTATCTCAAGAAGTTCTAGCTTATGGTTTAGTTAATGATAAGGGACATTCCTCAAAAGTTCCGTTTAGATGTACTTCTTTAGGAGTGGAGGAGCCTGCATTAGGAATAGCAAAAAAGACAAATATTGATAAAATAAAAACCTCAATTGATGATGCTGCTACTTTCAATACGGCAAAGCATGAAAATGCTATTTTCGTCTCTGAGGATAAGAATGCAAGAGATAGAGCAAAATTACATGGTGTAGATAGTTGGACTTTCAAAGAATTAACTTCACAAAATGAGAGTCTTTAAAATACAGGTTTGCTCAAGCTAGTTAACTAATGATAGGTATTGTGTAATCAGTTACTAACTTGCTGAGAAAGAGGACAAAAAATTGTTGCTGTTCTTTCCGAAAATTCTAACCAATTTGGTAAAATTTCCCAAAATCATTACTTTCGACAAGCAGGAGTAGATCGCAAGTTATTGCCGTTAGAAGCATGAGATATGAGGGTAACTTGCCCCTTGCCGTCGAACACCCACCCCGTCAGGCACAATTTCCACTGCTAATTACACCTCATAACTATTCTGTTTTTGTAAAAAGGCTTTGTAATGTTCCTCAATTGCCTTCCTGCTTGGTTTAAAAACCTCATCTTTAGGAGGTTGCAGGCGCTGACCAAAAAGCTCACCATAGCAAGTGTTCACTAATTTTGGGGCAATTACTACCGTCATTGTCTCTGGGTTTAGTGAAAGCAAGTGTAAGTCGAAGAGTGTATGGATGTCTGCTCTCAGAAGCAAACCATTTGATGGGTGATTCGTGTCGGGACCAAGGTAAGGAATAATATGAGCAGCTTCTAATGCTTGTTCTGCATCACACCTTGTAATGACACATTGGCTGTTGTAAGCTTTCAACAGGCTTCTACGAAATTGAGGTTGTCCCTGCCGTCGTACAATAGATGTATTGATACGGTTTCTAGCATCTTCTATATCTTCTGGGTTAAAGTATCCTTCAGCTTCAACAGATTTTTCAACAGAACCAAGCTCTGATTCATACAGTGACTGAGAAGATTGTGCTAGTAAATTAAAGGGAACTTCCCAAACTTTGACTAAAGCCGCTCCATCCTCATAACAAGTAGCACTGCCAGCAGCAAGCATCTTTCCATTAGGGCTAAAAGCAACACTAATAGTGTGTAAAAGTTCCAAAGTGTGAATGACTTCTCCTGTTCCAAGATTCCATACTTTAATTCCATTGTAAGTGTCGTCATGAAATGCACCAACTAGAGTTTGCCCATCAGGACTGATGCTGAAAGAACGAACAAAGTCTGAATATTCACGCAGAGTATTTAACAGTTCTCCAGTTGTCAAATCCCAGAATTTTATACCAAATCCACTGCTAATTAGAATTTTTCCATCAGGAGTAATGGCAACGCTCGAACACGTTTTATGTTTTATAAGAGTATGAAGTAGTTGCCTAGTTTCCAAATCCCAAATTTTAATTGTTTGATCATTACTAGTACTAGCAAGGATACGACCATCAGGAGAGAAAGCAAGGTGGTTAATTCTTAGGGAATGCCCTGAAAGCATACCCATAAGTTCTCCAGTATCTGGGTTCCACAAGTAAATTGTTGTAGTTTTACCTTCAGCACTTTTATATTTATTCTCTCCACCACTAGCAAGAATTTTTCCATCAGGACTAAAAGCAACACAGTGAATTGGATCAGCACGTAAAGAGAGTGTGCTGTTTAATTCCCCAGTTTGCAGATTCCACAGCTTTACAGTTTTATCTAAGCTACCACTAGCAATGGTTTGACCATCAGGACTGATAGCAAGGGATAAAATAATACTTGAATGTTCACAGAGAACTTTATCCAGATGCCCTGTTTCCAAATCCCAAATTAGAATTTCTTTAGAGCAGACACTAGCAAGGGTTTGCCCATCAGGTGTGATAGCAACTCCATAGACCCAGCTTGTATGAGCAGGAAAGGTGTGTATACATTGCCACCCTACTGCATCTGTCTCTTGCCTGAATGCAGCAGCGTTCTTTTTCTCTACCATCTATCGCCGATTAATTTGCTTCAAGGTTTTCCGTAGCATAGCTTAACTATTATGTATTAAAAAGAAAAGCGAAGGCATTCTTAGTTACCTTACACCGCAAGAGCTTCACTCCATTTTTGAAAGGTCGCAATCCGTGGAAAGTCGTACGGGAGCCTGAATCCATGTATGAAAAAGATGTCGTGTGATTCCAAACCCTTGTACCAGACGTACCATGGTACGTCTCTTGGATTCATACTTCAAATCAGCTCTACACTTGGATTCATACTTCAAATCAGCAACGCCTTTAGTTTTATTGCCATAGTAAGCAGTGCAGATATTAAGCATTAGTTAAAAAAAGATTAATTAAAATCTCTAAATGTGGTATTTTTGACACTACACATGAATTGAATTTCATATGAATCGTTATTTGTTTGCGATTGCCTCCGGCACTGCGCTCTGCGCAATCGCCCGTATGTGCCCACCTAATCTCCGATTGGCTCCCTGAAATCCGTTCAGGGGAAGCACGGAGTGCTGAGTCCTATGCCTTCGGCACGGCTGAGCGCAGAGCGCACGCTACGCGAACGCCGAACGGACACGCTGCGCGTTCACGAAGTGTGCGCTTTGCGCTTACGGGCACAGGGCGCGCCGAGGCGATCGCTATTGTCAAACTTCACTCTCGAACTGTCCAGAAGCGCCGCTTGCGTCACGTTGGAAATAACAAAAGCCTATTGCATTCAAGGAAATGAAAAGCAGCACAAATTCGTCAGTTGACTGCGTAGAAAAGCTCAAAATACTGGCAGATCAAACCCGTCTAGCAGTATTAGAACTCTTAATCGACACTCCCAAGTATGTGGGACAGATGAACGCAATTTTGGGTTTGGAACAAAGCTTGCTCTCCCATCATTTGCAAGTTCTGCGTCAGGCAAAGTTTGTCGTTGCAAAGCGTGATGGCAAAGCAGTTCTCTACAGTCTTGCGCCAGAGGTAGAAGTCACCGCAGACAAAGCTTTGAACCTTGGCTGTTGTGTCCTCTCTTTTTACAAAAAGCCCTCAGAGGGTTGAGAAATCAATAGACCTCTCCAAAAAACAATGTAGAGACGTGCCATGGCACGTCTCTACAAGGGTTGTAGACAACGCACAATTAATTTCTGGAGATGTGTAATGATCAAACGTTCACAAATTCTAGTAGTCTGCCAAGGGAACTTTGCAGGGTAGCACATCTTACTGATAAGCTACTTAAAAATCAGGAAATAGCATGGCAAAGAAGTACATTGTGGATTTGAGTGAGGACGAAGTTTCTCAGCTGCAAGCATTAATTAAAAAAGGTAAGCACAAGGCAAGAACCATCACCCGCGCAAACATTCTTCTGATGGCTTCTGAGGGAGAAACAGATCAAGCGATCGCTGCCATTGTTCGAGTCCATGTTACGACAGTGGAACGGACACGAGAGAAATTTGTCATCGGTGGGTTAGATTTTGCACTCATTGATGAACCTCATCCACCGAAGATTCGTAAACTTGAAGGAAAATCAGAAGCGTTTTTGATAGCTACAGCTTGTTCTGACGCACCGTCTGGACGGGTAAGATGGACAATGCAACTTTTGGCAGACCACTTAATAGAAGTTGGTATCGTTGATTCGATTTCAGATGAAACTGTTCGTCAGACCCTAAAAAAAACGACATTAAGCCGTGGCTGAAAGAACAGTGGTGCATTCCCGAAGTAAACGCCGAGTACGTTTTACGGATGGAAGATTTATTGGATTTATACAATGAACCATATGATCCCAAACGTCCAGTAGTCTGTTTTGATGAATGCTCATATCAACTGGTGGAAGAAGTCAGACAACCATTGCCACCTGAACCAGAGCAACCAGAACGCTATGACTTTGAATATAAACGCAATGGAACAGTAAATTTATTTGCTTATTTTCAACCTTTAGTAGGGTGGAGACATATTGAAGTAACTCAACGGCGTACAAAACACGATTTTGCAAAACAAATGAAAGATTTAGTAGATATTTATCACCGCGATGCTGATGTTATTCGTTTAGTAGTTGATAACCTTAATATTCATACTCCAGCAGCCTTGTATGAAGTTTTTGAACCTCAAGAGGCACGTCGAATTGTACAAAGATTAGAGTTCCACTACACTCCTAAACATGCAAGTTGGTTGAATCAAGTAGAGATTGAGTTATCTGTTTTATCTCGCCAATGTTTAGAGCGACGAATCCCGGATATACAAACATTATCCTCTGAAATTGCTACTTGGGAGAAACAACGCAATCTTCAACGTACAAGTGTCCATTGGCGTTTTCAAACTACAGATGCACGGAGAAAGATGGAGCGTTTATACCCGACTGTATGACCCAGCAAATTTCCCTTGGCAGACTACTAGTCTCGCGAAAGTCCCAACCTCTTACCTTCAAGGAGCAGCAGCCTTAGGATTATCCCGTTGGGGAACTATCCGCAGAGTCGTGTTTCCTGCTGCCAAATCAGGATTATTTACAGGTATGATTCTCGAAACAGGTCGTGCGATTGGCGAAACAATGGCAATTCTGATGGTATGCGGTAATGTCGTACAGACTCCAAAAAGTTTATTTGACCCCATCCGCACGCTAACGGCTAATATTGCCCTAGAAATGGCTTATGCCACGGGGGATCATCGTTCTGCACTGTTTGTTAGTGGTTTGGTGTTGATGGGAATGATTGTGCTGTTGGTTGCGGTTGCGGAAGTTATCAGTCACGGGAAAATTTATGGGTGAACCTGTTTTAAATCCTAAAGATTGGCTGCCAACAATCATTGTTTGGACAACTGCTGCCTTGGTGACTAGTATTTTCCTGTGGATACTCAGTGACATCCTTTGGCATGGCATAGGACACTTGTCCTGGGAATTTCTCACGACTGAACCGCAAAACGCTGGCAGAGAAGGGGGAATTGCGAGCATTCTCGTTTCCACCTTCCTAATTATGGGAGTGTGTATGGCAGTTTCCATTCCTATAGGTGTTGGGACGGCAGTTATGCTGGCAGAATTCACCCCAACCGACAGTTGGTTTGGTGGGTTAGTGCGGCGCAGTTTAGATGTATTGGCAGGCGTACCCTCTATCGTTTTTGGATTATTTGGCAACGTCTTCTTTTGCAAAGTGTTAGGACTGGGGTTTTCTATTCTGTCAGGAGGATTGACATTGGCGTGTATGGTGCTGCCAATCTTGATTCGCTCGACAGAAGAAGGATTTCGCGCTGTTCCCAACGAATATAGATTGGGAGCTGCAGCCCTTGGCTTCTCCCGCACAACAACTCTATTTCAACTCTTGTTACCTGCTGCTGTTCCCGGTTTGGTTGTGGGATTGGTGCTTGGTATTGGTCGAGCGATCGCAGAAACTGCTGCTTTAATTTTTACTAGTGGTTACGTAGATAGAATGCCAGAATCACTGCTAGATTCTGGGCGTGCTCTTTCCATTCATATTTTTGATTTATCAATGAACATCTCTGGGGGAGATGCGAATGCCTACGCCTCAGCATTAGTCTTGCTGTTGCTACTGCTGTTGATTAATGGCACAGCAGCATGGATTGCAGAAAGTTGGTTGCACAGGAGAATTTTTTCGGTATGAAACCGACCGAGTCTATGGCGGCAAATGTGGCCACTGAAATGACTGAACCGTTCATTCAAACGGAGAACTTAACCCTAGAATACGGGCAAAAAACCGCGTTCGCTAATGTCAACTTGGGCGTCAATGCGGGGGAAATTTTGGCATTGGTTGGTCCTTCAGGTTGTGGGAAAACCAGCTTCCTCAGTTGTCTGAATCGCTTGACGGATATGATTCCACAGTGTCGAGTCAAAGGCGCAATTCGGATTGGGACTTTAGAGGTGCTGAATGCGAAAATCAATGCGATCGCACTGCGGCGTAAAGTCGGCATGATTTTTCAAAAGCCCAATCCCTTTCCTTTATCAATTTGGAAGAATCTGGAATTACCACTACGAGAACATGGTATCCGCAAGCGGGAGCAAATTGATGAGATTGTAGAGACAAGCTTACAGGATGTGGGACTGTGGGACGAAGTCAAAGACCGACTGCATACCTCCGCTTTGGCACTTTCTGGCGGACAGCAGCAGCGTTTGTGCATAGCTAGAGCTTTGGGTTTGCAACCAGAAGTTTTGTTATTGGATGAACCTTGTAGTGCCCTCGATCCCATTTCCAGTGGGATTGTGGAAGATTTAATAACTAGTTTGCGTCAGCGCTATACCCTGATAGTTGTTACGCATAACCTAGCGCAAGCCAAGCGCATCGCAGATCAAGTTGCTTTGTTTTGGGTGCAGGAGGGCGTTGGGCAGCTGATTGAGTCGGGTTCGGTGAAGCAAATTTTTGAGTACCCCCAACATCCCCTAACAGCTGCTTATGTGACGGGTGCAAGGGGTTGATTGCAAAGAGTAATGGGTACACAGTTGTTAGCAAGTTCCGCAATTCTTCTGATCACTCCCCTATGGCTAACGACACGCTACGCGAACGTCTGAGTGAGAGGCTTCTTGCGGAACTTGCTAAATTTAATCATCATGAATTTGAATAGTCTCACCGTTGCCACGAGTAATACTCAAAGCATTGAACTCCTGATCGTCATAGTTGCCAACTACGGTGACTTGTTCTCCTACGGAAAGACTAACAGGTTGTCCCCGCTCAGGTTCTGCCTCAACGATGACTTGTCCCTTACCATTGTTAAGAATGAACTTATCATCCAACAGCTTAGTAACTTGACCAGAGATAGTGAGAACACGAGCGTTTGGCAAATTCTCAATTTGGGTTTGCGCTTTCTGGGCTCCTACCTGAAAGGGAATTATCAAGGCAGCCAAGCCAATTAGGACGATGCTAGGTAGAGGATTGAATTTCATTCGTTAAGACCTCCAATCTAATGTGTAACTGACGCCTATTTTTAGATTGCCGGATAAAAGTAACAAGAAAGTAACAACAAGGTCTTAAGTCAGAGAATTTCTCTGATCACCAATGAAAATCCTTCTTGTCCAGTTTGCAGTCCCAGTTTTATAGCGCTTCTCGTTTGGATGAAGTAATTATTTATCTGTGTCCATCTGTACGGCAGTTGCGGGACTCGGGGGGAACCCCAACGCCAGTCGCCTGCTGCGGGAAACCGTTCGGCTGAGCGCTCACGGCGAAGCCCTCCTGCAGCGCTGGCTCCCTTCGGGTTCACCAGTTCCCTACGGCGGGAAACCCGCCTGCAGGACTGGATTCACCGCAACGCACGCAAGAGTCCATCTGTGGTTCTTATTTCTTGATGTATTGCACTCAATAGGAGTTTAGACTAACCGCGCCCTAAAGCGCGGTTAGTCTAAACTCCAGTCATTCCGGCGCAGCCGGAATCAATATTAGTTGTTGGTCTGACGCGATGAAACTGAGAATCCTTGCCACAGCTGCACGAATAGCCACAGCCTGGTTCGCGATGCCCGTCAAAGCTCAAAATACCGAAACCGTGCAGCCGGTAACGCCCTCTGCACAAGCCCAGCCAAGTGGAGATCAAGTTCTGCAAGCCTCTTCTCAAGACCGAGCAGATTCGTTGCCAAACCCCTTTAAGGATGTGCCGCCGAACCACTGGGCGCTCATCGCAGTTATGAGTATCTATTACTGCGGTGCGTATACCGGGGTGCTCCCGCTAGAGCGGGTTAGACTTTATTTGCAACAGCCCCAAGCCCCAGCATCAAAGCAGCAACACTCAAAATTATGGGTAACGGAAACTTTAAGCCGAACTCCCCTTAGCGGGGGAATTTCGGAAGGCTGAAACTATTGCTATGTGGTTCATAGCGCTAATTAAAGTCCAGGCTTCTCAACTTTGCCTGGTTTGATTTAAACGCTGGCTTCTTCAAATAACCGATTCAGACTAGCGACGAACTCCTCTATCTGTGCCTTATCCATCTCGCGCCACCCATCAAATCCCAGGAGGGATGTGACAGTTTGTTGCCTAACCGGATAAAATTCAGCGATCGCATGCGTTGATACCCAGAGTCGGACTTTTCCATCCATCGCAGGCTGTCCCGAAATGATAAACAGGCATTGAGAGGAATTTCTTCGCGCAGTACATAGCAAGTGAGCCGCAGGACTAATCATCAGGTTAGTAGGCCACGGATTCAGTGTAAGATGGTGTTTCTTGGCTGCTTGTATCACCATCTGAAATTCTTTGCCAATGCCACGAGCCTCAGCCATCGCCATGAGTGGTTCTACACTCAAGCGTTGATTTTTCAGACTGGTTGTCAATTGCGTTCCGTTTGAGGAAGCAACCCGATGCGTTATTGGGGATAGTTCAGACAACTGCTCTTGCGGGGGCACAGTTGTGCGATCGCTTTTAGCAGTTAAGCGCTGTAGCTCTACCAACTGGTGCTGCATCTGAGCGAAACTCTTGAACAGTTGCGGGAGTCTGGCTAGTTTGCCATTAAGCTCTGGGTGCGCTAACCGGGTTTGACCACCGTTGACTGTTTCGGCAGGAGGGGTTGAGAATTGTACCTGTTGGCGTAGGGATTGGAGTTCTGCTCTGATCTGTTGAATTTCTTGCTTCAGATCGCTGGTGTCAAAGTAGGGAGGAAGTGCAGAAACATGCTGTTGCAGTTGGGTGGTGGTTTGGCTTAACTGTTCTATTTGCTGTAGCTCTGAGCGCTGGTTAAATGCCTCTGTTAATGAGCTCACACAAGCTTGCAACTGCTGAATTTGTTGCTCTAGCCCGGTGGGGTCAAACGGTGCTGGTATTGGCGGCAGTGCTGAAATAAGCTGTTGCACTTGGGTGCTGCTTTGGCTTAACTGTTGTATTTGCTGTAGCTCTGAGCGCTGGTTAAATGCCTCTGTCAATGAGCTCACATAAGCTTGCAACTGCTGAATTTGTTGCTCTAGCCCGGTAGGGTCAAACAGTGCTGGTATTGGCGGCAGTGCTGAAACCTGCTCTTGCAGTTGTGCGGTGGTTTGGCTTAAGTCTTCTATTTGCTGTAGCTCCGAGCGCTGGTTAAATGCCTCTGTCAATGAGCTCATACAAGCTTGCAACTGCTGTATTTGTTGCTCTAGCCCGGTAGGG